>NZ_JANWXB010000147.1 GCF_025055495.1 Thermoflexus sp.
CGTGGCCCTTGCTGTTCGCTGGTTGGTTGTTTTGAATTTTTTTGGGGTGGGTGCGGGCGGCCCTGGGCGGCCCGCACCCACTTTCCAATCCCAGTGGAAGTGTTTGCGCAATCTATACGGCGGCCGGAGGAAGGAAAGCGAGGCGGACAGGGGATCGCTGGCGCTTATCGCCTGAGGGGATCGGTCTGCATGAGAGAAGGTGATCGAGCACGCAGCTCGGATGACCCTACGGATCCCCCCACACGACGGTGAGGGTCGGGCGAGCCGCGGCGTTCCAGTCCCCGGTATCCGAGGACGCGAAATATTTGCCGCTGTGGTAATCGCCGTCCGCGGAATACAGCGCCAGCCGCAGCGGCTGGCCCGTCGCATACGCCTGCGCTGCCGCATAGGTCACATCCCAGCGATAGGGAATCCCGGGCCACCCCGGCCAGTTCGTCACCGGATCCACCCAGGTTCCCCCGATATTCTCCGCCGCTAGCGGCGCATTGTTCCAGGTGAGGGATCGATCGTCCCAATCCTGCGCCACCGTGAGGACTTGAATCCAGGAGCGCGGCGCGTTGGCTCCGCCAGCGTTCCCGATAAGATGGAGGGTCAGGGTGGCGGACAGGATCGCCTTGCCCGGCGGCAGGGCGTCCAGCGGGAAGGTCACATAGTATTTCGAAAAGCACGGCCAGTCCGCGATGTCGACCTGGTTCTGAATGTTCAAATCCGAGCGTTCCGGATTGTAGAAATCTTCCGTAGTGTCTCCCCACTGCGTCCAGAAATCCCGTCCCTCTCCGCATACGGTATAACCGCCGACCGAAGCGTCCCGGACGATCGCCCCATTCAGGCGATGGCGGATCAGGACCGTTCCCCCGGGCCGCGCGGGCGGCGGTGTATAGACCGGGAGCCCAAAGCGCAGGCGGCCCCATGTGGCGGGGACATCCGGGCGAAGCGATTCGGGCCAGACGGCGGTCGGGATCGGTGTGCCCGAGGCGTCATCGCGGTCGTGGACGATCAAGCCCAATCCCCATATCGTCCCCTCCGATGGTGGACCGGAGCGACCCAGGCTGGCGAAGGGGATACGGAAGCTCATCGCCCATCCTCGATCATCGCCATCATCGTTCAGCCGTTCGCCTCGCCAGCCTGCTACCGCCGTGAACGGGATCGATACGGGCATCCAACCGGAACCCGTGCCCCGGTAAGCCATTTGGTGGCGCCCTGGATCAGCCGTATTACCCAATCCTCCGACGAAGCGATAGCTGGAATCCGTAGGCACAGCGCCGATGTTGCCGTCCAAGTGAAGGAGCAGAGTCACCGCATCCCAGGCGGTGAGCGTTGGAGGGGAAGGGGAGGACGCAAACCAAAGCCGACGATCGATGACCGCCACGTAGACCACAAGTTCCGAGCTGGTATAGGCCACGCGGACATCCGCGTAATTCGCCGTCGGGGTCACTTTCCCAAACCAGAAGATGGCCATCCGGGGAAAGTCATTGTTCAACGGATCCCCCAGAGGGGGAACGTTGACCTGCCGGGTCCAGGAAGGACCCCAGTTTTGAAGGACAAGTGGGAGGTAAAGGGAAGAGAAGCTCCCAGAAGAGAAGGCCGCTCGGGAAGTAGGATGGGCCGGAAAGGAGGAACGCATGGGACTTGTGCCAAGCGTTTCTTTCAAGTCTAGGATCAGACCGAACAGGAGCAGAATCAACAGAAATCTGCGCATGAGATTCCCCCGTCGAACTCTATCTCAAACCAAAATCAAACTAACAAGATTCTAACTTAATAGAGAGCATTGCGCAAGAATCATTCTGCCGGTGGCACAGCAGGGATGGGGAGTGTTCTGTCGGGGAAGCCCTTTGGGGTGGTCTTCTAGTGCTTTGTCCAGTTATAAACTGGGGATTTGAGGAACCGAAGCCAATCCGGAAGGCAGTGGTCCCTCCCCCCATTTCCTCACCCCTCCGCTGCTCTCGAAGCGAGCGCATCGGTATCTGCGGTGCGACCTCAGAGGCGGCCACGCCCCACAAAAAATCGAACCGTGCAGACTGGGGGTGGATTGCGCTCCCGATTCGGAGGGCCTTTGGGCCTCAGGGGGGGGAGATCCGGGAGGAGGGGCCACTGCCACAGGGTCTCTATTCGTCCTCCCTCTCCCCCAGCAAGCCATCTATTCGAGCACCATCACCGCCTCTTTCGAGCAGGTCACCTGAACCGTGCTGCCAATGGTCGGCAGCGCCAGATGAGGATTGTTGAAGGTGTCCATGTAAAACAGCGTATTTCCGAGGCGCAGCTGGATGCGCACCACCGCCCCTAAGAAAGTGATGTCCTCCACCCTCGCCTGCAGCAGATTATCTTTCAGCTGTTCCCCAGCCAGGCTGATCCGCTCAGGACGGATAGAAAGCCGAACCCGCTCACCCGGTTTCCGCCGCCGGAGACCTGGATCCGCCGAAAGCAGATGAGCGCCATCCAGCTGCAACAGCCCCTGCTGGGGATCCAGTACCTCCGCCTCTGCCGTGTTCAGCATCCCGACGAAACTGGCCACGAAGCTGGTTTGGGGGAAGTTATAAATCTGGAACGGTGTGCCAACCTGTTCGATTTTCCCCGCCCGCATCACGACGATTCGATCCGAAATGGAAAGAGCCTCTTCCTGGTCGTGGGTGACGTAGATCACCGTGATTCCCAGCTGGCGCTGAATGGCCCGGATCTCCGAACGCAAGGTGACACGGATTTTGGCGTCCAGAGCCGAAAGGGGCTCGTCCAGCAGGAGCAGACGCGGCCGGATCGCCAGCGCGCGCGCCAGCGCCACGCGCTGTTGCTGCCCGCCCGAAAGCTGATGAGGGTAGCTGTTCCGTTTGTCCTCCAGGTGGACCAGCGCCAGCAATTCGTCCACTCGCTCTCGAATCCGATGCTCCGGCTCCCTGCGCACCCGCATCCCGAAAGCGATGTTCTGGGCGACCGTCATGTTGGGGAACAGCGCATATGACTGGAACACCATCCCGATGTTGCGGCGGTTGGGCGGCACGCGCGTGATATCCTCCCCCTCGAGGATGATCCGGCCTGTTGTCGGTAGCTCGAACCCCGCGATCATGCGCAACACAGTAGTTTTTCCGCATCCTGAAGGGCCGAGCAGAGAGATGAACTCCCCCTTTTCCACCGCGAGGTGAAAATCCTCCACGGCGATCAGATTCCCGAAACGCTTGGAAACATGTTCCAGCACCAGGAAGGCCATGTCCGGTCCACCTCAAGGCGGCAGGATCAGCGCGGTCCGGAGGTCACGACGGCGCGGCGGGCCACGAAGTTGATCAGGGCCATCAGGATCCAAGTCAGGAGGAAACTGAAGATCACCAGCGCCGAGGCTTCATAGGCGCGATTCTGTCCTACCTGCCAGATCACCGGCCCGAAGGCGCGCAATCCCACGATGAAAGAGGCGATCGTGAACTCGCCCAGTACGATGGCCAGGATCAGGAAGGCGGCGCCCAGCATCGCCGAACGCAGGTTCGGAACGATCACCCGGAACAGGATCGTCCCCCACCCGGCCCCCAGGCTCTGGGCCGCTTCCGTCAGGGTCGCCACATCGATCGCCGTCATCCCTGCGTCGATCGCACGATACAAGTAGGGAAGCGTCAGCACCACATAGCCGGCGATCAGCAGGAAGTCCGTGCCAGCATAGGTGTTGGTGAGCGGGAAGGGGTCGCCGCTGTAGATGCGGATCAGCCCAAATACCAGCACGATCGCCGGGATGACGAAAGGCAGCAGGGAGAAGAACTCGATCATCGGTCGCAGATACCGCGCGCGCAGGTGAACCCAGTATACCGTAGGAACCATCAGGAGCAGGCCCAGCCCAATCGTCAGGAGACCGATCTGAATCGAATACAACAGCGCTTGCCAGATGCGCGTATCCTCGATCATCTGCTGATAGGCCAGCAGGCTGAGCGCCTCCTTGCGCGCCCGCAGAGAGAAATGAAACGTAGCCAGCAGGGGCAGGAAAAAGTATAACAATCCCAGCAGAATCCAGAACCAGTTCCAGAGTGTAGCCTTACGCATGGCTTCTTAGGCCCTTGTGTTATTGTCGCAGCCAGCGTTCGCTGTGCCGGCGCAGGAGGTAATACAGGCTCATCATGACCGCCATCACCACCACCATCCCTAACGCCAGGGCGTAGCCGAGGTTGGGATTGTGGAGCACATCGCCCCGGATCTGATTTCCGATCAGGATGGTGATCAGGTTGATCAACCCCCCGGTCAACGAGATCGCGGTTGCATATGCGCCGAAGGCGTTGCCGAAGAGCAGGATCATCGCTCCCAGCAACGAAGGCATCAGGATGGGAATTCCGATATACCACCAGTATTGCAGCGGAGAAGCCCCCAGGTTTTCGGCCGCTTCGCGCCACTCCCTGCGCAGCCCTTCGATGGCCGGCGTAATCACGAGCACCATCAGCGGCAGCTGGAAATACAGATAGGTGATGCTCAATCCCCAAAAGCTGTACAGGTTGAAGCCCATTTCATATAGGTCCAGCCCCACGGCCTCCCGCAGGAGAACCGTCACCAGGCCCATGCGTCCAAACGTGAAGATGAAGGCCTGGGCCAGGGGCACGCCGGCGAAGTTGGAGGCCACCCCGCAGAACGTCAGGAGCGCGGAGCGGAGCCAGGTCGGGGTTTCCTCGGAGAGCAGCGCATACGCCAGAAAAAATCCGAAAACCCCTCCCAACAGGGCGGTGAGCAGGCTGATCCGGATGCTCACCCAGTATGCGCTCATGATCGTCGGTGTGAACAGCGCGCGGATGTTCTCCAGGGTGAAGCGGCCGCTGGAATCCTGGAAGCTGCCCACAAACAGGTAGAGCGAGGGGAGGATCAGAAACAAAAGGATAAAGAGCAGGAATGGGATCACCCCTGCCCAATCCAAAAGGCCGATGAAAGAGGGGAGCGGCTTCAGGCGCAATGCGCCTGAAGCCGCGCTGCGCCGCTCACTTAACATCAACGCCGACCACCTTGTCCCAGTTTTCCGTGATCACCTTCTTAGCCGCCTCCTGCTGCTCCAGAGTCGGGAAGATCGCTCGGGCATAGGCTTCCGCAGGCGGCAGCTTGGCAGCCAGATCCGGCGGTACCACGCCCCGCTTGACCAGATCCTGATAGCGGATAGGGTGACAGTAACCCTTCAGCCAGAGCAGCTGGCCCTCATCCGAGTAGAGGAACTCCTGCCAAAGCTTGGCTGCATTGGGATGAGGCGCGTAGGCGCTGATGGCCTGCAC
>NZ_JANWXB010000227.1 GCF_025055495.1 Thermoflexus sp.
CCCACTTTTCCCACCACACGGAAACCAGCCAGGCCGCGAAATTGAAGCCGCGCCCGGCCAGCTGCAGGCTCAGGCGATCCTCAAAGGACAGGCGAGGCTGCGAGGCGGACAGGCTGAGGGCGAGCAGACCGATGAGAATCCTATCCAGCCCCTGGCGCAGATCGATGCGGATGTTGCGGGAAGGTTTCACCTTCATCGTGACGCTGGATCAGGCAGGCGGGAGGGTTGACGGCAGCCCCGCCCTCCATCCTCTTGCTGAAAATCCGCCACAAAGGACATGAAGGGCACACAAAGGGCATCTCAGGTCCTCTCTCCTCACGGGCCCTTCGTGGTTTTCAGATCTCAGATGATCAGGGGCTCCTGCCATGTTCCCCACACCGCCTTCAGGGCCCGGGTGATCTCGCCCAGGGTGGCGTAGGCTTTCACCGCGTCCAGAATGTAGGGCATGAGGTTTGCGTTCTCCTGGCGGGCCGCCTCCTGGAGGGCGGCCAGGGTCTGCCCCACCCGCTCGTTGTCGCGCTCCATCCGGAGCTTCTGCAGGCGCGCCCGCTGCCGGCGCTCCCCCTCGGGATCCATCTGGAGGATGGGCGGCTTCACCTCCTCTTCTTCCACAAACTCGTTCACCCCCACAATGATCCGGCGCTTCTCATCGATCTCCTTCTGGTAACGATAGGCGGCATCGGCGATCTCCCGCTGGAAGAAGCCGGCCTCGATGGCTGGGATCACCCCGCCCAGCTCTTCGATCTTGCGGAAATATTCGTAGGCCTGCCGTTCGATGCGGTTGGTCAGGTGTTCCACATAGTAGCTGCCCCCGAGGGGATCGACGGTGTTGGTCACGCCGCTCTCATAGGCGATGACCTGCTGAGTGCGCAAGGCAAGCTTGGCGGCGAACTCGCTGGGGAGGGCGATGGCCTCGTCCAGCGCGTTGGTGTGAAGCGATTGGGTGCCGCCGAGGACCGCGGCCAGAGCCTGGAGGGCCACCCGGATCACGTTCACGTAGGGCTGCTGGGCGGTGAGGGTGCAGCCGGCCGTCTGGGTGTGGAAGCGCAGCCACCATGAGCGCGGGTTCTTCGCCCCGAAGGTCTCCTTCATCTCCCGGGCCCAGATTCGGCGGGCGGCCCGGAACTTGGCGATCTCCTCGAAGAAGTCATTGTGACAGTTGAAGAAGAACGAAAGGCGTGGCGCGAAGGCGTCGATGTCCAGCCCCCGCTTTAAGCACCAGCGGACGTATTCGAACCCGTCGGCCAGGGTGAAGGCCAGCTCCTGCGCCGCGGTGGCTCCCGCCTCCCGGATGTGGTAGCCGCTGATGCTGATCGGGTTCCACTTCGGCACATATTTCGAGCCGAATTCGATCATATCCACGACTAAGCGCATGGAGGGCTCGGGTGGGAAGATCCATTCTTTCTGGGCGATGTATTCTTTCAAGATATCCGTCTGGGTGGTCCCGCCGATCCGATCCCAGGGGATGCCCCGCTTCTCCGCCACGGCCAGATACATCGCCCAGATCATGGCCGCGGGCCCGTTGATGGTCATCGAGGTCGTGATCTGGTCCAGGGGAAGGCCGTCCAGGAGGATCTCCATATCGAGCAGCGAGGAGACCGCCACGCCGCACTTGCCGAACTCCCCCTCTGCCATCGGATCATCGGTATCGTAGCCGTAGAGGGTGGGGAGGTCGA
This sequence comes from Thermoflexus sp., assembly GCF_025055495.1. Taxonomy (GTDB): domain Bacteria; phylum Chloroflexota; class Anaerolineae; order Thermoflexales; family Thermoflexaceae; genus Thermoflexus. Next base: position 1,677 of record NZ_JANWXB010000227.1, read on the forward strand.
AAGCGATGGAGAGGCCGGTCTGGCCGTGTTCAAGCAGGTATTTAAACCGGGCGTTGGTCTCCTCGGCGGTGCCGTATCCTGCGAAGAGGCGCATGGTCCAGAGGCGGCCCCGATACATCGTGGCGTGGATACCCCGGGTGAACGGGTATTCACCGGGGAACCCGAGATCCCGTAGGTAATCGAAGTCCGGGAGATCGAGGGGAGTGTAAAGGGGGTTCACGGGCTCGCCGGAGACGGTGGTGAAGGCTTCCTGGCGCTCCGGCATACGGGCCAGCCATTGCGGAAGGGTGGTCTCCTCCCAGCGATCCCGTGCCGCGGCCAGCTCTTGAAGCTTCTCCCGATCGAACATGGCGCCCTCCTGCCGGAATCGTTTCGAAGGTTTGCCGAAAAGCTTGCGTGGGCCTGCTCCTCAAGGGGTTTCTTTTCAGCCTCCAGCTTCCCCTCATTATAAACAGAGCCTGCGGCGACCAACAAACGATCGGTTGAGATGGATGGGGGATTCCGGTGGGCCGCGCGGGATCCTCTCATTGCTCACGTCTTATCCCTCCTCTTCCCATCCTCGCCACTGAGCGACCTCCTCGATGGGCCGACGGGGCGTCTGGCGCGGTGGAGCATCCGGAGCCGGGTAGCCCAGATAGATGAAGCCCATAAAGTGGGCATCTGTTGGGACCCCGAGCCACTCCAGCAGAAGGGGATGGTAAGCCGTGTCGCCGGTGCGCCAGTAGGCCCCCAGGCCCATGCCGTGGGCAGCGAGGAGGAGGTTCTGGATCGCTGCGGCGGTGGCCACGATGTTCTCATGGGTTTCGATGGGATCCCGGCCTTTCAAACAGGTCACGGCGATGATCACCGGAGCCCGGCGCGGCTTCGCTCGCTCCCGGTTCAGTTCCTCCTCGGTGGCGTCGGGCTTGACCGCCCGGAGGATCTGGGCGAAGACCTCGCCGAGCTCATCCAGGGCGGGGCCAGCGATCACCACGAAGCGCCAGGGCTCCGTCAGGCGGTGATTGGGCGCCCGCACGGCGGCCCGGAGCAGCGTCTCGATCTCCTCCCGCTTTGGCCGCTCGGGCCGCACCTTGCCGACCATATGACGGGTCATGATTGCTTTTAGGACATCCACCCCAGGATTCTCCGTGCGGATCAGTGGATCTCCCTTAGGACCAGTTCTCCAGCGTCGCTTTCACCTTGCTCATGAAGGCGTCCGCCTGGGCGCCGTCGATGATGCGGTGGTCGAAGGTGAGAGTGAGGTAGACCATCGGGCGGATGGCCAGCACATCCCCCTGGGGGGTCTCCAGGACGACCGGTCGCTTATGGACGCGGCCCACGCCCATGATGGCGCACTGAGGCTGATGGATGATGGGGGTTGCGAAAAGGCTGCCCGAGATCCCATGGTTGGTGATGGTGAAGGTCCCTCCCTGGATTTCCTCCGGTTTGAGCCGCCGCTGGCGGGCCCGCTCCACCAGATCCTGAACCGCGCGGGCCAGCCCGATCAGGCTGTAAGCGTCCGCGTTGCGGAGGACCGGGACGACCAGCCCCTCATCGCCCAGGGAGACGGCGAGGCCAATGTGATAGACCTTGTAGACCCGAATCCCTTCGTCAGTCCAGGTGCTGTTGACGATGGGATAGGCCTTTAGGGCGGCGATGGCGGCCATGATGAAATACGGCGTCAGCGTCAGCCGCGCGCCTTCCCGCTCGAAGGCCGCGCGATGGACCTCATAGTGGGCCATCACCCGGCTCATATCCACCTCGAAGACGGTGGTCACATGGGGCGAAGTGTGCTTGGAGCGGACCATATGCTCGGCGATGGCCCGGCGCATGGAGGTGAGGGGGATCACCTCGAAGGGCATCTCCAGGGCCGGGGCGGCGGGTAGGGGGGGCGGAGGCGTTGGGGTGGGCGCAGGCGGCGCGGCCAGCGCAGGGGCCGCCTGCAGCACTTCCTCTGTCGGTCGGAACAGCTCCCCGGTCCCCGGCTGTTCCCACGGCGGGAGTTCCGCTTCCTGGACAGCGGGGGCGCCGACCGGCTGCAGCCGCATCCGCTCGATGTAGGCCATCAGGTCCTTCTTCGTCACCCGCCCACCCTCCCCGGTGCCGGGGACCCTGGAGAGGTCAATGCCGTATTCGGCGGCGATCTTCGCCACCACCGGGGAGATCCGCGGCCCGCCCTCCCGACGAGCGGCTGGAGTCGGTTCCGGGGCGGATGGAGGCGAGGGGGGCGCTGGGGCTGGAGCGGGGGCTGGGACGGCCGGGATCTCCTCCAGGGGTTCGATCTCGCCGCCGTGGCCGATCCGATAGGGGCGTTCCGGCACCGGCTCCCCGGGCTTCCCCAGCATCGCGATCAGGGTTCCCGCCTTCAGGGTTATCCCTTCCGGGAAATAGATCCTGAGCAACGTCCCCTCATCGGGGGCGGTCACCTCCGTGGTCACCTTATCGGTCTCCACCTCCAGGAGGGGTTCGAACCGCTGGACCCGTTCTCCCTCCCGCTTCAGCCAGCGGACGATCTTCCCCTCGACCACGCTTTCGCCGAGCTGTGGCATCACCACCGGTGTGGGCATCCCTGCGCCTCCTCGGGTCGAACATCAGGTTCGGCGGATTTCAGCGCACGCGGAGCGGGAGCCCGCTCCGATCCGCGAAGGGCCTTAATACCTCGCCAGCCGCCGGATGGCCTCAGCGATCTTCTGGGGGCTGGGCATGAAGAAGTCCTGCATCGGGGGGCTGAAGGGCACACCCGGCACGTCGGGCCCTCCCAGCCGCATCACCGGGCCGTCCAGGTATTCGAAGCCCTCTTCCGCCAGGATGGCCGCCACCTCCGCCCCATAGCCCAGGGTGAGGTTGTCCTCGTAGACAATTAGAGCCTTCCCGGTCTTCTTAATCGAGCTCAGGATCGTCGCCTTGTCTACTGGGGCCAGGGTGCGCAGATCCACGACCTCCACATCGATCCCCTCCTTCGCCACCATCTCCGCCGCCTGGAGCGCGTAATAGTGCATCATCCCATAGGCGAAGACGGTCAGATCGCTCCCCTCCCGGGTGACCTTCGCTGGGCCGATGGGGACGATGTAATCGCCGTCAGGGACTTCCCCTTTGATGAGGCGGTAGCCTTTTTTGGGCTCGAAGAACAACACGGGGTTCGGATCGCGAATGGCGGCCTTGAGCAGGCCCTTGGCGTCATATGGGTTAGAGGGGATCACCACCTTGAGGCCTGGGACATGGGCAAAGAAGGCCTCGACGCTCTGGCTGTGGTAGAGGCCGCCGCTGATCCCGCCGCCATAAGGGGAGCGGATGACCATGGGCACGTTGTAGACGCCTCCCGATCGGTAGAAGAACCGGGCGGCCTCGTTCACGATCTGATTGAAGGCGGGATGGATAAAGTCGGCGAACTGGATCTCGCAGATCGGCCGGAAGCCGTTGAGGGCCGCCCCGATCCCGATGGCCACAATCGAGAGCTCCGCCAGGGGGGAGTCGATCACCCGCCACTCCCCGTATTTCTGCCAGAGGCCCATGGTGGCCCGGAACACGCCACCCCGGGGCCCCACATCCTCCCCCACCACAAAGACCCGCGGATCGCGGGCCATCTCCTCATCGATCGCCTCGCGGATCGCCTCGATCAGCGTCTTCTCCGGCATACATCATCCTCCCAAACGTTTGTTAGATCAATATCCTTTCATAAACCGGGCGTGTTTCACGGATGGCGGATTGAGTTCAGCTGCGTGGGCCACCGGGGTCAGCCCTATCTGCCCCATAGAACCTCCAGGCGCGAGGGGCACATGCAGCGGTCCGCTCGGTTTCGGGGAAAGAGGATGCGACCGCCCGTCCTGCGCGCCCAGGTTCGGTCGTTCCCAGAGGGCGACGCTCAGCTTCATAGGATGCGGGCCGCTGGAAGCGATCCGTTCCTCATTCCCCCCACCAGCCAGAGCGATCCTCGGTCGCAAAGACTGGAGCGAGCGCCTCTTCGGGAGCCGGGTAGGGAGCTTCCTCCGCCAACCGCTGAGCTTCGTCCACCTCCGCCCGCACC
>NZ_JANWXB010000195.1 GCF_025055495.1 Thermoflexus sp.
CGCGGCCTCTGGGCCGCGGGGAAGGAGAGGAAGAGGGAGGGGATATTGCTTGCCGGACTGGCTTCAGTTTCTCCAATCTCCAGTTTATACCTGGACAAAGCACTACATTGCGGAGCGGCACAGGGAGGGGGAATTCAAACACTTCAGGGCCGCGGGGAGGGGAAGGGGGAGGGGTTTGCCTCGCTCAGGCGCCAACCAGCCATCGGCCCACTTCGGTCCGCCCGGGAGCGAGAGGCGGGCTGAACAGGATGCACAACTCTAAATTAAATTCTATTCTTCACAAAATTGTGATTTTGAGCGCTTGTTATTGTGGTCACAATACAATATGGCTGAGGTTTAAAGCACGAACGGATCTTGACAATTTCTGTTGAAGTAAGTAATCTTTACTTGAGCGAGGGGAAAGGAGGGGCTCGATGGTCCAGTGGGAGGGAACAGAAGCCGGAGTCCAGGCCTCGCTCTGGCAGGCGCTGGATGAGGTTCTGGACCCCGAATTGGATCAGTCCATTGTCCGGCTGGGGTTCGTAGAGGCCGTGCTCCTTGAAGGTTCCTGCGTCGAAGTGACCCTCCGTTTGCCCACGTTTTGGTGCGCCCCCAATTTCGTGTTCATGATGGCGGAGGATATCCGGCGGGCTCTCCTTCAGGTGGAAGGCGTTCAGGAGGTGCGGGTCCGAATCGCCGATCACTTCGCTTCAGAAGCGATTGAGGCAGCCATTCGGGAGGGGCGTTCTTTCGAGGCGGCCTTCCCCGGCGAGACGACGGGCTCGCTGGATGAGCTCCGTCAGTGGTTCCAGCGCAAAGGTTATCTCCGCCGCCAGTTCGCGCTCCTGAAGGCCCTCCGTGCGGCAGGGTTTTCCCCCCCGGAGATCTGCGCTATGCGGCTCGCGGATTTGTTGAAGTCGGAAGGGAAGTGGTGGGCCCGTCGGGCGGATGGCACCCTGGTGCGGATCGAATCGGAAGAGGCGATCTCCCGTTATCTGAAGCGACGGCAGGAGTTGGGCCTGGATGGCCGACCGGAATCTCCGTTGATGCTGGACATGGACGGAAACCCCATCCCCCTCGAATCCTTTGAGGATTACCTCCGACGAAGCCGCACGACCCTGCTGAATCTAAGCGCCAATGCCTCCCTCTGTCAGGCTTTATTAGCCAGTCGGAAAGGAGGTGCCCCATGATCCGTGTGGATGGCCAGGAGATTTTTGTGATCGACGGACACATCCATTTCTGGGATGGCAGTCCGGAGAATTGGCGGAACAAATATGGAGAGGGCTGGATGCTCTGCTTCTACGACTATCATAAGGCCCTCAGTCCCGGGGATTACGTCTGGCCGTTCGATAAATATTGCAAATATGACGAGGAAACGCTGATCCGGGATCTCTTCATCGATGGCTATGTGGACATGGGCATCTTCAACTCGACTTATCTCACGGAGTTCTTTAAGAATGGATTCAATACCCATGTGCAGAACAATGTCCTGAAGCAGAAGTATCCGGATCGCTTTATCCTCTGCGGCACCTTTGATCCCCGTTGGGGGGAAAGGGGCCTGGACGAGTTCCGGCGGATGGTGGAGGAGTATCCTATTCAGGGCCTGAAGCTTTACACAGCAGAGTGGCGCGGGGAGTCCCGCGGATGGCGGCTGACCGATCCGATGGCCTACCGTTACCTGGAGCTCTGCCGCGAGCTGGGGATCCGCAATATCCATGTCCACAAAGGACCGACGATCTATCCGCTGAATAAAGATGCCTT
>NZ_JANWXB010000235.1 GCF_025055495.1 Thermoflexus sp.
TCCACTTTCGCCTCTTTTTTTCTTATTTCACATTTTTTTTGCTTGGGTTAATTCTGGTTGGGGTGGTTGGGCTGGTTTGCGGGCCGCCCGACGCCTCGTTCTTGCCCCAGCCTCACGCCCGGACAAAGGATCCCTCAGGAACCTCGAGGGGATGCCCCACGAACGGCTTCTCGGTAATAATCGATCGCGCGGCTCAAGGCCATCCAGTCGGAGACCAGACAGACGAAGCCGGTTCCCTGGGGCAGGCAGACATAAGGGCCAAGCAGCCATCGGATCCAACGGGCGGGCAGCGGATAACCTGCCGTCTCGATCACCAGGACCGCATGATCATAAAAGGGTTCCACCCATCGCCGATGACGACGAGGGATCTGGGGGAAAAGCTCGGAGAACACCGTTGGCCGGGTATTGCGAATCCGTCGATAAGAGATCCGAAGGGCGAAGAAGGGAGCTCTGAAAACCAGGGCTTCCGGCCTCGGCTCCACCCCAGAAAGCCGGCTTCCGATCTCCGGGATCAACCAGACCCCCAGGACCGCGCCGACCATGATCAGGAGAAGGAAATCCTGCTCCGGCGGCCAGGGATATTCCACCGGTCTGAACAGAGGGAGATAATACAGGCCCAGCGCCAGGAGAGCGGTGAGCAGCGCAGGCCCTCGATACATCCGGGCCAGCCGTCGGTACAGCAGAAAAGGGAACCGACGAGGACGGATCTCCCCCGATCTCCGCCCTTCGAGGGGTGGTCGGATCGCCTCGCGGACACCGCGTAGGGACATGGATGCAGGGACCTCAGGATGAATCTGAGGCTCTCTGGGAATTTCCGTGGGGCTCCACCCAGCGGGACCCAGATATGGGGAGGATGATGGGGTGCGTCCCTAATATCTGGAAACACATCCGATCATCACCACGCAAATTCCCAAAGCGCCTTGACTTTTTGAGGAAAGCGAACGGGGTTGTCTCTCACGACCCTACCCGACCCCAAAATCCCCCACAGCATGGGTCCGTTAATTTAACTCTTGAAGCTCCCCTGTGACCATGAAGATCACTCGCTCCGCGATGTTAGTTACCCGATCGGCGATGCGCTCCAGGTTGTGGGAGATCCAAAGCAACCGAGTGGCCCGGAAGATGGTGCGGGGATCCTGCATCATGTAGGTGATCAACTCCCGGTAAACCTGCTCGTCCAGGGCGTCGACCTCATCATCGCGAGCGGCGGCCGCGCGGGCCTTCTCTGGATCCTGCTCGATATACGCCTCCAGAACCTGCCGTAGCATCTCCTTCGCGATCTGGGCCATGCGAGGGATATCGATCAGCGGCTTCAACAGGGGCTCGTCGGCCATCTCGATGGTCAGCTTGGCGATGCTTTTGGCATGATCGCCCATGCGTTCCAGGTTCGTGGCGCAGAACATCGCCGCGATAATCGCCCTCAGATCACCGGCCATGGGCTGCTGGGTGGCGATGGTCTCCATGCAGGCTTCTTCGATTTGATAGCGCATGCGATTGATCTCTTCATCGAAGGCGATGACCTCCCGGGCCATCTGCACGTCCAGCCGCTTTAGGGCCTCGATACACCGGTCAATGGCCTGCTCCACTATCCCACCCAGCCGCAACACATCCTGGCGGATCGCGCTCAGATCGCGTTCCAGCATCACTCGAGCCTGCATGGGCCCCTCCTCTCCAGATCCTAGCCTGGCTTCCGCATGGTAATGCAGGACCAGATTCCGGTCAAACATGGTTCTCCCCCCACCCCGGGGGAACCTGAAAAGTTTAGATTCAACCAATGCGCCGAACGCCCGCTCATTTACCCTCTTCCCAGCGCTCGATCCAGCGCCGAAGGATGGGCAACAGCTCTGACCGCATGCGATCCCGAATCTCCCGGAACTCCTCCAGCAACCCCTCGTCGTCCCATGGCCATCGTCCCGGATCCGGATATCCCACGTGCATGCGCTCGGCCGGCCCGGGCCAGATCGGACATTCCTCGGCGGCGTCATCGCACACGGTTAGAATCAGATCGAAGGGCTCGTGGAGGAACTCGGTCAGGGACTTGCTACGGTGGCCCGAGATGTCGATCCCGATCTCCTTCATAACCTGGATCGCCAGGGGATGGACATAGCCAGCCGGGCGCGTGCCCGCCGAAAACACCTCCACCTGATCCCCCAGGGCCGCGCGGATCAATCCTTCCGCCATCTGGCTACGCGCCGCGTTGCCCGTGCACAGAACCAGGATCCGCCGTTTACGCTGGACCATGGCCCTCCTATCCGAACCGCCCGGTGATGTAATCCTCGGTTCGCCGATCGCGCGGGCGGGTGAAGATCTGCTGGGTCGGGCCAAATTCGATCAGGCGGCCCACCCGTTCCTCCCCCGCCAGCATGAAGACGGTGTAGTCGCTGACCCGGGCGGCTTGTTGCATGTTATGGGTCACGATGATGATGGTATATTCCCGGGTCAGCTCCCGCATCAGATCCTCGATCTTCATCGTAGCGATCGGGTCAAGGGACGAGGCTGGCTCGTCCATCAGGAGCACCTCTGGCTCGGTGGCCAGAGCTCGCGCAATGCACAGGCGCTGTTGCTGCCCGCCGGAGAGCGTCAGCGCGTTTTGATGGAGCTTATCTTTCACCTCATCCCACAGGGCGGCTGCCCGCAAGCACCGCTCCACGATCTCATCCAGCTTCCGCCGGTCCCGGACCCCGTGGATGCGGGGGCCGAAGGCCACGTTCTCGTAAATGCTCTTAGGGAACGGGTTCGGCTTCTGGAAGACCATTCCGATGCGCCGTCGGACCTCTACCACATCCACATCGGGGGCGTAGATGTTAACCCCCTCGAAGAGGACTTTGCCTTCCACCCGAGCGGAGGGGATGAGATCATTCATCCGATTGAAGCAGCGCAGGAGCGTGCTTTTGCCGCACCCGGAGGGACCGATGATCGCCGTGATCCGGCGACGGGGGATTCGAAGGTTGACCCCTTCAATCGCCGGACGGCCATTATAGTAGACTGTAAGGTTTTGCGCCTCCAGAATGATCTCCTCCATCGCTGGCTTCCCTTTCCCTTATTTAGTGCGCTCAGGGGCAGATCGAATGGTCACCATTGATATCGGCGCTGCAGGCGATTTCGCAGATAGATCGCTAATGCGTTCATGGAGAGCAACACCACCAGCAATATCAGGATGGCCCCCGCCGCCAGGCGGTGGAAACCCTCCTGGGGGCGGGATACCCAGTTGAAAATCTGGATCGGGAGCACGGTGAACTTGTCCAGAGGCCCCCTTGGATCGAAGGCGATGAAGGTGAGCGCCCCGATGGTGATCAGCGGGGCGGTCTCCCCGATAGCTCGGGAAAGAGCCAGGATGATCCCGGTGAGGATCCCTGGGAAGGCCACAGGCAACACCTGGTGGCGGACGACCTGCCATCGGGTAGCCCCTAAGGCGAAGGCCGCCTCCCGCAGGCTCATCGGCACCGCCCGCAGCGCCTCCCGGGAGGCGGTGATCAGGATAGGCAGGATCAGCAGGCTGAGGGTGAGAGCCCCCGCCAGGATGCTCCGTTCCAGCCGCATCCCCCGCACGAAAAGCTCCAAGCCGAGGAGGCCATAGATGATCGATGGCACCCCTGCCAAGTTATTGATGTTCAGTTCGATCAGACGAGTCAACCGATTGCGGGGGGCGTATTCCTCCAGATAGATCGCCGCCGCAATCCCCAGCGGCACCGAGAACAAGGCGGTCAGGGAGATCACCCACAGGGTCCCCAGCAACGCAGAACGGATGCCGGCCTGCTCCGGAAAGCGCGAGGGATAGTTGACGAAGAAACTCCACGATAGAACGCCGAGGCCCCGGCGAGCCACATCCAGTAATAACAGTGTCAGCGCCACCAGGCCAATCGCAGTGGCGGTCAGCGCGATCCCCTCGAAAACCTTCCCGATGAGCTCCCGCCGTTTCCGAAGCTCCATATATGCTCTTCCTCCTTGGAACTCCCAGGTTAAAAAAACGGCAAAGAAACGCCGCCCGAACGGCCTCATGGGCAAGCCCGTTCAACCCGGGATCAGCGATACACCTCGCGATAGCGCTGGATAATCCGAATGGCGATCACGTTCAGGACCAGCGTGAACAGGAAGAGCACCAGGCCCACCGCAAAGATGGTTCGGAACTCCAGGGTGCCGTGAGGGGTATCCCCCAGGCTGACCTGAACGATATAGGCGGTCATGGTCTCGATCGCCCGCCGCGGATCGAGGGTCAGGATCGGGCGCTGCCCGGCCGCAATGGCCACGATCATCGTCTCCCCGATCGCCCGGGAGGCGGCCAGGATGAACGAAGCCACGATCCCAGAGAGGGCCGCCGGGACCGCCACCCGCAGGGCCACCTCCAGGCGCGTGGCCCCCAGGGCGTAAGCGGCCTCCCGAAGCGAGTTGGGCACCGCATACAGTGCGTCCTCGCTGAGGGAAGAGACCAGCGGGATGATCATGATGCCCATGGTGAGGCCCGCGCTGAGCGCGTTAAATGTCTCCAGATTGGGGATCACCCGCTTCAGCAAGGGGGTAACGAACAAGAGGGCAAAGTATCCGTAGACCACCGTGGGAATCCCTGCCAGGATCTCCAGGATGGGCTTGACCGTGGCCCGCACCCGCGCGGGGGCGTATTCGCTCAGATAGATGGCGCTCAGCAGACCTACAGGGATCGCCAGGGCCAGAGCCACCGCCGAGGTGAGCAGCGTCCCCGCCAGCAGCGGCGCGATCCCGAAACGCTTTTGGGCGAAAAGAGGCGTCCACTGGGTGTCCGTGAGGAATTGAACGAGCGAAACCTGCTGGAAAAAGGGAAGGGCCTCGACGAGGAGGACCACAACGATCCCCATTGTTGTGAACACAGAAACCAGGGCTGCAAAGAACAGGAGGCCCTGGATCGCCAGCTCCCCCCATTCCCGCCATCGGGCGGCCATCCCCCGCTGGAGCCGCGCTCGCGTGATGAGCGCCACAGGACGTGTGGTCAACTCCATAGATCCAACCCCCTTTCTGCAGCCTGCCACCAAAGCTGAATGCTCATCTCAGCCGCACCCCATCCCAGCGGCCCCGTAACAATATACCGGATCACCAAGCGCATCACCCTCATGCGCGCTGAGATAGCTGATGACCTGAACGATCCGAGCGAGGAGAACAAACAGACCAGCCCTTCCTAACAACTCCAAATAAAGAATGAAGAGCAAACCCTTAAAGAGGCCCAGGTCAGGCCCTCAGCCTTCGATGCCAAGTCTCTGAAACCCCTTGCGCCCCTCATCGCTCCGCGTTTATTATACATCCGCTGAAGTTTGCCCTTGCCCACGATCCTCACGCATTGGGCTGCCG
>NZ_JANWXB010000267.1 GCF_025055495.1 Thermoflexus sp.
AACATCCCCCCCGGGGGGGGGCGCGGCCGCTCGGGGCGGCCCCGCCCGCCCACCCAACCAATGAACCGGAAATGCGATCCGCCCCTGGTAAGCATGACCCATCGAACTAACCGGGCTCCACGCCGACCCGACGCCAGTGGCGGCGGCGCAGCCAGGCCAGGTAGCGGGGGATCAGCCCTGTATATAGGCGATACAACGCTGGCCACGGCGCGTAATCCCATGTCCCGATGAACCGCACGTATCGCCCGCCGAACCCTCGCTTAAAGCGATAGACCCCCCACATCGGATCGCTCTCGGTCGGCGTCGCTGGGGCTCCCCAGAAGTCATACCGCCGGCATCCAACGGCCCGCGCCCAGCGGATGGCCTCCCATTGCAGCCGGTGGTTCGGCATCTTCTCCCGGTGTCGATCCCGCGAGGCCCCGTAGAAATACCAGGCGGTGGGCCCGAAGCGGTAGATCACCACCATGGCTACCGGCTCCCCTTCGACTTCCGCCAGCAGCGGATACGCATACCCGGCCTCATAAAAGATCGTCCACGCCTGTCGGTAATACGCCCGCGGGCGGATCACGAAGCGATCCCGTCGGGCGGTCTCTGCATAGAGATCGTAGAGCGGATCGAAGGCTTCCGGGCCCACCGGCCGCACCGTCACCCCCTTCCGTTCCGCCAGACGGATGTTGTAACGGGTCTTGGGATGCATCGCCCGGAGCAATTCCTCTTCATCGACGGTCAGATCCAGCCATAGACTGGCCGGGAATTGAACCGATTCCGCCGAGGACCGCCACCCTCGTCGCTGGAGAGCAGTTTTCAAGGGAACCTCCACCGGATCCCGGGGGCCCTCCGCCGTCGGGCCTTGCGCTTCCACGATCTCCGGATCGATGCGGACGAAGACCGCGCGCAGGCGATGCGCCGTTTCCTCCAGATCGCGGAGAACGATTTCCGCCGCCTCGACATCCGTGGGATCCAGCAACGGCCCCCGCGGGAGGTAAAGGATCCCGAGGAGGCCGAATCGGTCGCGCCGGTAAAGCGCCTGGGCGGCCGCCCGGACGCGCCCTCGCTCATCCTCCCAGATCCACCGGAACGGCCGCCAGCCATACCCCGCCTTAAACGTTCCCCACCGCCAGGTCTGGAGGATATGGGGGGAAGGCAATCGCAGCAACGTTGCGTCCCATGTCTGAGGATCATTCACGGAGAAGCGCCGGATCATGCGATGCCCAACCTCCGGATGAGGTGGTAGAGCGGGGGGAAGTAGACCCGATCGAAAGCCCCGGCCCAGCGCGCCACCCGGCCGCCGAATCCGCGCTTGAAACGATACACCCCCCATAGCCCGTCCCGCCGCGTTGTGAACTGCGCCTCCAGAACCTCCGGGTCCTCGTCCGGGATCCCCCACAGGTCATACCAGCGGCAGCCGCGCGCTTTCGCCCATCGGATGGCCCTCCATTGAAGGGCATACGCCGGCATCTTCTCCCGATGGCGATCGCCCGAGGCGCCATAGAAATACCAGGCCCGCTCCCCCCAGGCGAAGGCCATCAGGGCCGCGATGGGCTCCTCCTCGTAACACGCCAGCCAGAGGCGAGCCAGATGAGGGACGAACCGCTCATACGCCGCCCGGTAATAATCGAACGTGTGGATGGCAAACCGGTCCCGAGCCGCTGTCTGCCGCAATAGTTGATAAAACCGGGGAAGATCCTCCGGCTGCGCCTCGCGAACCTTCACGCCCTTCCGCTCCGCCAGCCGGATGTTATAACGGGTTTTGGGATGCATCGCCTGGAGGATCGCCTCCTCTTCGCCTTCCAGAGACACGAGGATCGTCCGGCGGGGCTGGATCGGGGGGGCCGGTCGAAACCCAAAGGCGGTCAGATCCAGGAGGAGCTCCCCCTCGAGGACGTCCGGTTCGATCCGCAACCAGAGGGCGCGGGTTTCCCGGGCCAGGCGATCGAGCGCGGCCAGAAGAGTGCGGAAGGCCTCCGGATGTTGCCAATCGCCGACCGGCCCTTTGGGGACGTAGAGGACGGAAAAGCCCAGGGGAAGGGGACGGATCAGGACCTGAAGGCCGGCCCGGGGCTCTCCGCGCTCCCTCAGCAACCACCGACGGGCGCGCCAGCCGGAGCCCGCCTTCAGGTCTCCCCACGGGGCCGTCTGGAGTATATGCGCTTCTGGATGGCCCTCCAGAAAGGCCATCCAGGTTTTAACATCGACCTCCTGAATGCTTTGTCCAGTGATCAACTGGGGATTTAAAGAAGAAGAGATAACAAGCTTCCGTTTATCCCAGCGCGAACCGATATCCGATCCCTCGCTCCGTGAGCAGAAAGCGCGGCTGCTCAGGATCCGGTTCGATGCGCTGGCGGAGGCGCCAGATATACCACTTGATGTTCTGGGGGTCGACGCTGCCGTCGGGCCACACCTCCCGAGCGATCTGCTCCGGGGTCAGGGTTTGACCGGCTCGCTCCGCCAGGTAGCAGAGGAGACGATGTTCGGTCTCCGTCAGGGGACGCTCTTCGCCGTTCAGGATCGCCCGCGGATACTGAGGATCGATCAACAGCATGCCCTCCCCAAAGCGCCAGTAAACCCGTTTCCCGGGCGGGGGTAGGCGCACGCGGCGCAGGTGCGCTTCGATGCGAGCCAGAAGCTCTTCCATGGCAAAGGGCTTCACGATATAATCATCTGCCCCCAGTTTCAATCCCTCCACCCGCTCCTCCACGGCCGTCCGGGCCGTGAGGATCAGGATCGGCACGGTCGAGGCCCCACGGATCTGCCGGCAGATCTCCAGCCCATCGATGTCCGGAAGCATCAGATCCAGGATCACCAGATCCGGCTGGCTTTCCTGGAACCGTTGCCAGCCCTCGGTCCCATTGAAGGCCAGGATCACCTGGAATCCCCGGCGTTCGAGAAAGAGACGAATTAATTCCGCCAGCTCCACCTCATCTTCAATGACCAGAATCGTCTCCGCCATTCAAACCTCCCCGAGGCGTATGAGATGGAGATGAAGACACCTCCGCGAGGCAGCTTCGTTATAAAAAACCGACCTTCCGATTCGCAGGATTCCCTTTTGCTCCGAGGGGCCGGACTGCTCATCCCCTGCTCCAAGTATGACACAAGACCGAAAGTTTGAGCAAGGTTGATTCAAAGGGAAAAATCATCGCTACCTGTGGAAAGGTGTTCCCGTGGGATCTGTTCGAGGGCGGACCGGAGCGTGGGAAAAGCGTTCCTCTCTCCCACCCCTCCCATGCGGACAGGAAGCGCGATCTGCCACCCGTCAGCATGACGATGGAGAGCGAGGAAAGGAAGAGGGCTGGGCCCAGGCGCCTTCTGCGCCGACCCAGCCCAGGAGAAGAGCCCTTAGCGTTGCGCTTTTTGGAGCGGGGAGGGTCCCAGCGGACAGATCTTCCTTCCGCCCGTTAAGCCTCTTCGTCCTCCCCCAGAAGGCCCGGCATCAGCCAGACCACCATCCGGTTCGCATCCACATCGATCTCCCGCACCACATCCCGGATGGCGGGGATCAGGACTTCGCCGAAGGGGCCGAGGACCACGTAAACATCATTGGCGCCGGTATAAAGGATCTCCTTTACCCGGCCCAGATACCTTCCATCTGTGGCATAAACTTCCAGATCGAGGATCTCGTGTTCGTAGAACTCGCCTGGGGGGAGCGGAACGGCCTCTTCCCGGTCGATCAGGACCAGGCGACCTCGCAGGGCCTCCGCCGCCTCACGGGTCTCACAGCCGGGCAACCGCATCAGGACCATCCCCTTATAATAGCGAAAACGAACTCCTTCGTAGGGGATGGCTTCCTCACCGATGTAAACCCGTTTCAGCCGTTTCAGCTTTTCCGGGAAATCGGTGAGGATCTCCAGCTTCATCTCTCCCCGAACCCCCCATGGTCGAGCGATCCGGGCCACGGCCAGGAAGCGAGGGAGCGGCTTCCGCATCGCGCTGGCTCTCAGGGCGTTCGCTCAATCCAGGGGCTCGATCCGCAGGTCCACCTTCCGCTGCGGCGGCGCGGCGGCGCGCATCACCTGGCGGATCGCCTCCGCCAGGTGCCCATCCCGGCCGATCAGGCGCCCCATCTCCGCCTGGGGGACCTTCATGAAATACTTCACGACCGGTCCCCGGCGGATCTCTTTGATCCGAACGGAGGAAGGATCGTCTAACAGGGCATGGGCAATGAACTCCAGAAAAGCCTGCATCAGCAAACCCCTCACCGGGTGGAAGTGCGCGTGCCGGCTTGCAGGGCCGTGGCTTCCGCCACCAGGGCCTCCAGCGGCTCGCCGGCCTTCAGGCGTTCCAAGCGGGCCAGGGTCCCTGTCTTGCGGAGCAGGATCCGAACGGACTCCGTAGGCTGGGCGCCGACGCGAAGCCAGTGAAGCGCCCGGGCCTCATCGATCACGATGGTCTCTGGCTCTGTGCGGGGGTTGTAATGCCCGATGATCTCGATGAACTTCCCATCCCGCGGCGCCCGCGAATCGGCCACGACGATCCGATAGGTTGGCTCATGCTTTTTCCCCATACGTTGCAAACGGATCCGAATCATTCTTCCCTCACTGGTTTGGATTGAGATTGGTGATGTTGTCTGCCTGCTCTGATCTCAAATATAGGACTCACTGCCCAACCGGGTGGAGGATCCATCCTTCTTTCCCCCGCCTTGCGGATTGCGTGTATCGATTTTGTGGGCGGGAGGGACGCTCTCAGCGGCCTCCCCTGCCCGCAAAGACTAGTGCTTTGTCCAGTTATAAACCGGGG
>NZ_JANWXB010000344.1 GCF_025055495.1 Thermoflexus sp.
GCCGCTTCCTCATAAGTCGTCGGGGCTTTCTGAAAGCGGAAAGGGGGGCCGTCCACGAATGGGGCACGAATACACGAATCATTTGTGTATTCGTGTTGAATTCGTGGCCGGCACCGCCCCTCCAATACCGTATTCTCACCCTCCCTCGGCGAAGGGGGGGGAGGAGGGATGAAAACAGGGATTGGGGGGCGGCCTTACGGCCCTTCGGGCCATGGGGAGAGAGGAGAAAAAATCTTTCGAGGGTGAGGGTGGGAGCCTTTGGCCCCAGCCCCATCCCGAAGACCCTCCGATCAAAGACGGACAAAACCGGCGGGAAATCTCCACCGCGCATTCCCCTGGTTTGCCAAATCCCTCCACCTCGACGAAAATGAATAGCCTTCGGAATTGCGTCGCGGATCTTCACCGGAGGCCCATGGTCTTTCCCCCATCCGGGGGGCCATGGGGTCAAAGGCCTAAAAGGCGGCCCGGCCTCAAGCTCCGGGGCAGATTCGCGGCGGGGCTCCTGAATTGGATCCTGTTCCGGCGTGGCCCATGGCGATCCGACTCGATTTTCCGCTCACAATCCAGACCGATCGAACGGTCTGGCTGGAAACCCGCCATCCCGAGTATGAGCGGGCTCGGGATGCCCTGGCCCGTTTCGCGGATCTGGAACGGAGCGCCGGGCCGATCCATGTCTACCGCATCACCCCGCTCTCGGTATGGAACGCGGCCGCCCTGGGCCTTACGGCGGAGATGATCCTGGGGGATCTCGAGCAGTTCAGCGGCGGCCATGTCCCCGAAGCGCTCCGTCAGGAGATTCAGGCGTGGATGGCTCGTTATGGGCGGCTCCGATTAGAGATGGAAAACGGCCGACTCTGGCTGGTCGCGGACGATCCAGCGCTCCTGGCTTGGGCCACGAGTCAGCCTGTGGTCGTCCCCTTCCTCCGGACCGCTCCGGGGGCTCCGGTCCGGGATCGGGCGGAGGTGGAACCCCGGGCCCGTGGACATCTGAAGCAGGCGCTCCTTTATCTGGGTTACCCGGTGGAGGACGCGGCGGGATACGTCGAAGGGGCGCGTCTGGATCTGCGCCTGCGCGTCGCCTCGCGGTCGACCGGTGAGCCGTTCCGCCTGCGGCCTTACCAGGAGGAGGCCATCGAGGCTTTCCTTCAGGCGGGGAGTGGGGTGATTTCGCTTCCATGCGGGGCTGGGAAGACCGTAGTCGGCCTGGGGGTGATGGCCCGGTTGCAGACGGCCACGCTGATCATCGCCACCAGCACCGTCGCCGCCCGCCAATGGATCGCCGAGATCCTGGATAAGACCGATCTGAGCCCGGATCAGGTCGGGGAATACACGGGCCATCGGAAGCAGATCCGCCCGGTGACGGTGGCCACCTACGCCATCCTCACTCACCGCCCCCGACGAGATTTCGAAGAGGATCTTCTCCGCCAGTTTCCGCATTTCCGCCTGTTCAACGCCCTGGACTGGGGGCTGATCATCTACGATGAGGTCCATCTGCTTCCCGCGCCGGTCTTCCGCATCACGGCCCACCTCCAGGCCCGGCGCCGCCTGGGGCTGACCGCCACCTTGGTGCGGGAGGATGGCCTGGAACGGGAGGTGTTCGCCCTGATCGGCCCTAAGCGCTACGAGGCGCCTTGGCGGGAACTGGAGGCGCAAGGCTGGATCGCCGCGGTGGAATGCCACGAGGTCCGAGTCCCAATGGGGCCGGAGGACCGGCTTCGATATGCAACGGCGGAAGAGAACGAACGGTATCGCTTGGCGGCGACCAACCGGGCGAAGGAGCCCGTGATCCGTCAGTTGCTGGAAAAGCATCGGGAAGATTCAGTGCTGATCATCGGCCACTATCTGGATCAGCTGGAACGGATCGCCCGGGCGATCCGTGCTCCGCTGATCACGGGCCGCACGCCAGTGGCCGAGCGAGAGCGACTCTTCGAGCAATTGCGCCGGGGAGAGATCCGCCGTCTGGTGGTCTCGCGGGTGGGCAACTTCGCCATCGATCTCCCGGATGCCAACGTGCTCATCCAGGTTTCGGGGACCTTCGGATCGCGTCAGGAAGAGGCCCAGCGTTTGGGCCGGATCCTTCGCCCCAAGCGGAACGGGGTCCTGGCGCATTTCTACACCTTGGTCACCCGGGATACTGTGGATCAGGATTACGCAGCCCGGCGCCAGCTGTTCTTGACGGAGCAGGGCTATCGCTATGAGATCCTCGAGGCGGAGGAACTGCCGGCTTATCGTCCAGCTGTCGCGGATGTTCCCGCCTGGTATCGTTCCCTGCCCGGGACACGCTCCGATGGGCAAGGACCTTCCTCCGATGGGCGCGGATCGCTGGCTTGATGGATTCCCCCGCTCGCTCCTGATCGAGGCGTTCCGTCTATGGTCCTCCGGCCGGATCCACTGGCGTCCCGGAGACGGAGACGCGCTTTTCGTGACCGTTTCTTCCCCGCCCCGATCGAAATACGCCGGAAGCGTTTCCAGGGAGATGAAATGGCGGCGCCCTCGACACGGGGAGGAGATCCGTCTGGAGGCGTTGTGCGAGCGAGGCTGCAGCTGTCGAAGCGGGAAGCCGTGCGTTCACGAGGTGGCGGCCTGGCTCGCCCTGGTGCTGGATGTCGGCCCCGTGCCGGAGGAGGGCCTGGAGGATCTGCGGCGGCTGGAAGCTCAGCTACAGCAGCGGACCGCTGAGGAGTTGCTTCGCATCGCTCGCCTTCGGGGATGGGCACTCCCCCGTGGGCGAAAGCCGGAACTCGCGCGCCGGCTGGCGGCCCGGCTTTTTCTCTACCTGCGATTGGGATTGTGGCAGGAGGAGCTGGACCCGGAGCTGGAGGGCCTCCTGGGTCTGATCCGCTTGCTGGGGACCGAGCGGGTGGACCTAGAGGATCTCGAAACGCGGTGGATTCGCCAGACCGGAGCGGAACGCCGAGCGTTCCGGCAGATCTGGAACCGGGCGATCCGGAAAGGGCTGTTAATCCCCTGCGCCCTGGGCCATGAGGCACGACCCCGCCCCCATGCCCATCTCGCGGCGGCCCTGGAGATCTCCGCGCTCCCGAACCCCGCTTTCCCCTTCACCGTCTATCGTAGCTTCCCGCCTGACCGGATCGTGGCGGCACCCCCCCTGGCCCCGCTGTTGCGCGAGGCCCGTCGCGAGCTGCTCCCCCGGCGCATGGGAGTCACCTTCCGTGTGCATCCCCGGGCGAGCCTTTTCCCCTGGTTGTGGGGATGGCCTCATGATCCGGAGGAGGTGGACGCTCTCCTCGCCCGACATCCCTGGGGGCCTCCTCCTTATGAGTGGATCACGGTGCCGGTGAGCTGGCTGGTCTCCGGATCCGTCGAGGCGGTGATGGAACGGATCGGGCTGCCGTGGGAAGGCGCAGCGTTCCTGGTGGAGGCGATGTGGCGGCTTTCCGGTGTGCCCCTGGGAGAGCGCTTTCCGGCCTCGCCGGCCCCCTGGGAGGCGGACGATAGGGAGCTTATGGATCGGCTGTGGGAGCTGTGGCGGAGCGGTGCCACCCTGTTTGAGATCCTCTGGCTCCAGCGGCGGGATCCAACGGTTCGATTGTGGCGGTCCATTGGCTGGACCGGAGGGATGGAACGGCTCTATTACGAATGGGGATTGGGCCGGCAGGCCCTGATCCGCCTGCTGGAAGGATTGCCGGATGAATGGGTGGACTGGACCGATGTGGCCCGGGCGCTGGAGGTCGCACGGCCGCTCGGATTTGCAGGCCCAGCGATCGACCGGCCCTGGCGGCTGGCCCGTGGCCATCCGGCTCAGGAGCCGCTCTCCCTCGCGGAGCACCTGCGAGCGTATCTCGAGGGCGCGCTGTTCTGGCTGGGGGCAGTGGCCCTCGCCTATGAAAGGGACGATTTGCGGGCGTTCCGCCTGACGCCGCGCGGCCGCCGCTGGATCCGGAGGGAAGCGGGGAAAGGTGGGTCTACTGTAGAAGGAACCCTCGAGCCGGCATCCCTGCCGGAGACTCGATGGCTGGATGAGCGGACCTGGTCGGTGCGGCCGGGTCCGGAGTCGGCCCGTCTGCTATGGCTTTCGAGCCGCCTGGGCCGGCCGACCGGCTCCCCGTTCGTATTTACCCTGGATGAAACGCGGATCGAGAGGATGCTCCGGGAGGGGTATCGGCCCGAAGAGATCCTGGGGCTCTTTGAGGCCTCCGGCCTGTCGCCTGCTCCCAGCCTGCGCCGGGCGCTCCAGAAGACCTGGGCCCGCCTGAGCCGGGTGCAGGCCTTTGAGAACGTGACGCTCTTAGAGACCGGAGATCCGCTCCTCTTACAGGAGCTCCTCGCAGCCACCTCCTTGGACTCCGCCATCCTGGGCTGGCTGGCGCCTAACCTGGTCATCATTGAGGAATCCGCCCTCGAGCGCCTGCAAAAGGAAATGCGGGAGCGAGGATATTATCCCACCGTCGTGAGGGGATGACGGTCTCCCCTTATTACCGAAGGGCCGCGGGGGGAGGGACCCTCCCCTCTGGGGATGGGCTTCCGTTGTCCGATTCCCGAATTTATAACGGGCCAAAGCACTGCGGGTGAAGCCTGGCACAAGCCCTTGATCTTGATGAAGAAGGGCTCCCCCTTGATCTTTGTGAGCAGGAGGATGCCATGAACAAGCACCCTCTTTTTATCGCTTTTCTTTGTTTCGCAGTTGCCACTTCAGCCTGTGGCCGTGCAGATAGTGGAAAGAAGACGATCACGTATTCTCGCGTGGTGGATTTGAGCCATGTCATCGATACGAATATTCCCCTCTGGCCGGGCGATCCACCGGTGGAATTCGAAGTGGTCGCCGATTTTGCGACCCATGGCTACTATCTGCGACGGTTCTCGATCGGCGAGCACAGCGCCACGCATATGAACGCCTCGAATAGTTTCGTGGAGGGCGGTCGAGGGATCGACGCCTATCCGCCGGAGTCCCTGGTCGTGCCCGCCGTAGTGATCGACATTCGGGAGAAGGCGGCGGCGAACCCGGACTATGCGCTGACCGTGGAGGATGTGCTCGACTGGGAGAGGAAGCACGGAAGGATTCCGAAGGGCAGCGTGGTGATTCTCTTTACGGGATGGCAGTATAAGTGGAGCGATCCGAAGGCCTTCATGGGCCTGGACGCTGAGGGCGGATTGCACTTTCCGGGCTTTGAGGGCACGACTGCCCGGTTTCTCTTTGAGGAACGCGGGGTGGCGGGGCTGGGCACCGATACTCATGGCCTGGATCCGGGCCAGGATACCACCTTCGCGACCAATGTGGAAGTCGCCCGGCGCAACGGCATCGCGTTGGAGTGTCTGACCAACCTGGATCAACTGCCGCCCACCGGCGCGACGCTGGTGCTGGGCATTCTACGCCTCAAGAACGGATCGGGGACGCCGCTTTCCGTGATGGCATTCGTGCCCTAATCCGCCCGATTATCCGATGGGACGGAGTGCCTTGTCCAGTTATAGACTGGGGGTTCGAGGAACCGAAGCCTGTCCAGAAGGCCATGGCCCCTCCCC
>NZ_JANWXB010000088.1 GCF_025055495.1 Thermoflexus sp.
TTTGTGTTTTGGTTTTTGTGTTGGGGGTTGTTCCACTCGCCGTGGGGGGGGGTTTGGTGCTGGTGGGGGTGGTTGTTGTTTTTTTGGGGGTTTTTGGGGGGGGGGGGGGGGGGCCCCCCCCCCCCCGCACCGCCCCCGAAAACCCCCAAATGAAAGCAGTAGCGACCCGCACTGGGAAGAACACCCCGGCAGGGGCGATTCGACGAGCCCCTTCTCCTCTAGCGAAAGCTGAAAGAGAGGAGAGATCCAAACGGGGGTTGGGTGGCAGCCTTCGGCCGTTGCCCGGCCCCCGTCTTTCCTCATCGCCTTCGAAACGATTGAAGACAGGAGCACCCGCTGAATGGAATCCGGGCATGTCGTTTCGTTGAATGAGCGAAAAGCCCCGGATGACCTCCGAGATGGATTGACCTTCTCTTTACCTCGAGGGACAATTCTCATTAACCCCTGCTCGGGAGTGATCATGCGTCGACTATGGATCGCGTTGTTGATTTTGGCTGTGCTGGCCTGTAGCGCGGGGTCCGTTGCGCTGATCTGGTCCGCCGCCCAGCTGGCTTTCCGGCCGACCCTTGTCACCCCCACCCCGGCTGCTTCGTCCCTTCCCGGGTCGACCGCGACCGTTCCATCCTCAGGCGCTGTCCCTTTCCCATCCACCCCCTCGCCTTCCTTAACCCGCACGCCCCTTGGGGGAACGGCCACGCCGGATCTGAGGGTTTTCGATGGCATCGCCCGGGTCGTGGAAGGGATCCGGGGATTGCAGGCGACTGGGCCTTACACGCGTTCCCTGATGACTCAGGCGGAGCTGCGGGCGTATCAGGAGAAGAAGTTTGAGAAAGACTACACGCCGGAGGAAGCCCGTCAGGACACCCTCACCCTGGCCGCCTTCGATCTGCTGCCGTGGGATTTCAACCTGCGGGAGTTCCTTTTGGAGCTCTACACGGAGCAGATCGCCGGCTTTTACGATCCGGACACCAAGCAGTTCTTCGTGATCAGCGAGCAGGCGAGGCCGGGGGTTCTGGAGCGGGTCACGTTTGCCCACGAATACACGCACCTGCTCCAGGATCAGCATTTCGACCTGGTGGCCATGGGGTTCACCGATGATGAGAGGAAGCGACCCAAAGACGTAGACGATGACGCGATGCTCGCCCGGCGGGCGCTGGTGGAGGGCGATGCCACCCTCACCCAGCTGTTCTACCTGGGCCGTCTCTCCCAGGCGGAGCGACAGGAGTGGCTCGAGGCGGTTCAGCGCCAGCCCAGCGAGGTCTTCGATCGCGCCCCCCGGGTGATCCAGGAGGAGCTCCTCTTCCCCTATGACGCCGGCTTCACCTTCGTTCAGGCCCTGTATGAGCGAGGAGGTTGGGAGGCCATCAACGCCGCCTTCCGGGACCCACCGGCCTCCACGGAGCAGATCCTGCATCCGGAGAAGTTCTTCCGCCGGGAACGGCCCATTCGGGTGACGCTTCCACCCCTCACGGATACCTTGGGGAGCGGCTGGCAGCTGGTGGATGAGAATGTTCTGGGGGAGTTCTTCCTTCGAGTTTATCTGGAGGAACGGCTTCCCGCCTCCCAGGCGGAAGAGGCGGCCGCCGGATGGGGTGGGGATCGCTACGCGGTATATGTCAACGAAGCGGCCGGCCAGGATCTGCTTACGCTCGCGGTGGCCTGGGATGATGAGGCGGAGGCGCAGGAGTTCGTGGATGCGTATCGTGCCTACGCAACGGCTCGTTACGGCGGGGGTCCGGCCCGTGAAGCACAGGGCCAGGCCCTCTGGATCGGAAAAGATGTGCTGTGGCTGGAATGGCGCGGGGCGCGCATCCTGATCCTCCGCGGGCCCAGCGAGGAGGTAGTGGCCCGGGTCCGCCGGCAGATCGCCTGGCCATGAGGGATTCGCCTGGCATGGGGCGATGATTTCGAAGGGGAGGCACGGGGTCCGGGGGCCCACAGGGGCAGACACAGGGGCCTGACCATACGACATGCGCGATGCACCGGATCGTTTGTAGGGGCAACCCCCTGTGGTTGCCCCACATGGGGGCAGGCACAAGGGCCTGCCCCTACGACATGCGCGATGCACCATTTCGCCTGTCGAAACGAGGAACCAGCCCATCCCTCCTTTTCAGAGGCGGGAAACCGGAAACCATGGAAGAGTTCCCGAATGCTCCATCCCTCCCCCAGATTCTGGAGGCGCGCCGGATCCTGCGGCGGGCGCTGCTCCCCACCCCGCTGCGGACGTTCCCCCGCTTGAACCGCTGGATCCGGGGCGAGATCTGGTTGAAGCTCGAGGCCTGGCAGCCCACCGGCTCGTTTAAGGTTCGAGGGGCTCTGGCTCGGGTGGCGCATTTGACGCCAGCGGAACGTGCGCGAGGAGTAGTCACCGCTTCCGCCGGCAACCACGGCCTGGCCGTGGCCTTCGTCGCCCGGATGGGAGGTGGAATCCCTACCACGGTTTTCGTGCCGGAAACCGCCGCGCAGAATAAAATCCGGGCCCTGGAGAGCCTTGAGGTCCCCCTGAAGCGGGTTGGCTGGAGTTACGAGGAAGCCCACGCGGCCGCGCTGGCCTTCGCGGCATCGACGGGCGCCTGCTATATCCATGCCTATGAGGATCCCTGGGTGGTGGCTGGACAAGGGACCATCGCGCTGGAGATCTTAGAGGAGCTTCCGCAGGCGGACGCCGTGCTGGTGCCGGTGGGTGGGGGCGGGTTGATCAGCGGGATCGCGTTGGTTTATCAGGCGCTGGCCCCCCAGACCCGGATCATCGGTGTGCAAACCGAAGCCTCCCCGGCGCTGGCCGCCTCGTTGCGGGATGGACGGCTCTACGCGGATTATCCGGCGGGCCCGACCTTAGCGGACGGGCTGGCTGGCGGCGTGGGGGCGCTGGCCTACCAACTGGCCCGCCAGGGGGCCATTCACGAAGTGGTGGTGGTTCGGGAGGAGACCGTTCTGCGGGCCATCGGGCTGCTGGCCGTGGAAGCCCATCTCATTGGGGAAGGCTCCGGCGCCGTGGGCCTCGCAGCGCTTCTGGAAGATCCCGAGCGCTGGGTCGGGAAAAGGGTTGTCCTCATCCTCTCGGGGGGCAACCTGGATGGGGAGATCCTGAAACGGGCGGTGGAGGTCTTCCTGGCAGAGGGGTCTGTCTGAATCCGCAGCCCTCCGCCATCTCCCTGTTCCCCTTCTGGGAGACGCTCGGTGGCAAACGCATACCGTAAAGGCAATGCTGCCGGCAGACTATGACCTCAAAGGAGGCGAAGGTTCTATGGGCGCTTTACGCCACTTCATTTCCCTGGCTGACTGGACTCCGGAGGAGATTGAAGGATTGATCCTGGAAGCCGCCCGCATGAAGGCGGAGTGGAAAGCCGGGGTGCGGCCGCCGATCTTGGCTGGCAAGACCCTAGGGATGATCTTTGAGAAGCCCTCGTTGCGCACCCGGGTTTCCTTCGAAATGGCCATGCGCCACCTGGGCGGGGACGCCATCTATCTGTCCCCACAAGAGGTCGGCCTGGGCAAACGGGAGAGCGTGGCCGATGTCGCCCGGGTGCTCAGCCGCTACGTAGACGCCATCATGGCCCGCGTCTTCGCCCACTCCGTCCTGGAGGAGATGGCGCGCCACGCGACGGTCCCGGTCATCAACGGGCTCTCGGATGACGAGCACCCTTGCCAGGCCCTGGGGGATATGCTCACCGTCTACGAGAAGAAGGGGCGCCTGCGGGGCCTGAAGCTGGCCTTTGTGGGGGACGGGAACAACGTGGCCACGGCCCTGCTCTACATCTGCGCCATGCTCGGGGCCGATTTCGCCATCGCGACGCCCCCGGGCTACATGCTGAAGGATCCGGTCATCGAACGCGGGAGGGCCTTCGCCGCCCGCAGCGGCAGCCGCCTGCTGTTCACCCATGACCCAGTGGAGGCTGTGCGGGACGCCGATGTGATCTACACGGACGTGTGGGCGAGCATGGGGCAAGAGGCGGAGGCGGAGATCCGGCGACAGATCTTCCCGCCCTATCAGGTGAACGCCGCGCTGGTAGCGAGGGCGAAACCGGATGTCATCGTCATGCATTGCTTGCCGGCCCATCGCGGGGAGGAGATCACCGACGAGGTGGCGGATGGCCCGCATTCGGTGATCTTCGATCAGGCGGAGAACCGCCTCCACGCTCAGAAGGCGCTGCTGGTTCGCCTGCTGGGAGAGTAGGGTTCTGACTCGTTCTCCGGGGGTGCGGACTGCTGAAAATGGTCCGCACCCCGGGAAGAACCTCAGGAGATCCGCGGCGCCTCCCCGCGCCCCCCTTCATCCGGTGCTTCGCCGAAGCGCTCGCGAAAGGCGGCCTGGAAGGGGCGCAGGGTGGCCTCGTCCAGGATCACCACCCGGATCTCCCGAGGCGGCTCTCCCGGATGGGCAGCGGCGAAGGCGGCGATGGTCTCCCAGAAGATCGGCGCGGCCCGATCCTTCGGGAAGCCGAAGATGCCCGTGCTGATCGCGGGCATCGCGATCCGTTCGTATCCCTGGGCTCGGGCCGTCTTCAGGACGTTGCGGATCGCCTCCGCCAGCAGTTGATCCTCCCCCTGGGTCCCGCCGGCCCACACCGGCCCGACCGCGTGAAGGATGGCGCGGGCGTTGAGGTGCCCGGCGCCGGTGATGGCCACCCCGCCCACCGGGACCGGCCCGTGGCGGCGCACCCATTCATCGCTCTCCATCTGGATCTGTGGCCCTCCCTTTCGGGCCAGCGCCCCGGCGACGCCACCCCCGTGCTTTAAGTAGGCATTCGCCGCGTTCACCAGGGCGTCCGCCTCTTCTTCTGTGAGATCCCCATGCACCAGCTGGACGCGATGGCCGGAGGGAAGGGTCACTTCCGCGACAACCTGGCGGGGAGTTCCCACAGCGAACCACCTCCCAACGAATTGCACGGTCTGCACAGGGACAAGGCCCAGGGCAGGCCGTGGGCCTGCCCCGGCAAAACCCGTCATGTGCGGGGCGCTTTTTGGGGTGTCTCTGGGGATGCTTCCCTTCATAACCATTAAAGTTAAAATCATTCCGATCGCCTCCAGGATCCCCCCGGCAGCAACCCCTAGATGAGAGGGGCGAATTCGTTACGCTTTCTCAAATAATGAAACCATCTCGATATGATATGTTTGCGGAAACATATCGAAAGGCTGCACTTCCCGTAATTGATAGCCCCCATCGAGGATCCGGCGGGCGTCGCGGGCGAGGGTGGCGGGATCGCAAGAGACGTAGATCCATCGCTGGGGAGCCAGCCGCAGGAGGGCCTCCAGGGCCTCCCGTGAGCACCCCGACCGCGGTGGATCCACCACCACCACATCAAAGGGCCCCTCCAGGGTCGGGGCGACCGCCTCGACGGTCCCTGCCCGGATTTCCACATGAGGGAACCGAGCCAGGTTATGCTGGGCATCGGCTACCGCCGCCGGATGCGCCTCGATGCCCACCACCCGCCGGGCGAACGGCGCCAGATGAGCGGTGAACAGCCCGACCCCGCAGTAAGCATCCAGGACGGTCTCCGTCCCGTGCAGATCCGCCCTCTCCACCACATAATGGACGATCTGTTCGGCCACCGCGGTGTTGGTCTGGAAGAAACTGGGAGCTGAGATGCGGAAGAGAAAACCGCCCACCTCTTCGGTGAGATAATCCAGCCCGATCAGCGGGATGGCCTTCTCATCCTCCGTGAGGAGGATCAGGGAGACCCGCAGGTCGGTCTCCAGGATGGGCAGCTCATCCCCCTCTGTTTCGAAGATCACCATTTGATCACCGGTGCGAACACCGCCGCGCAGCGTGAGCCGCCGCAGGTCCAGCCCCTCGATGTCCAGGGCCTCATACAGTTCCTGAAGCATGGGATGGGCGATCCAGCAGCGGGTGATGGGGATGACTCGATGGGAGCGCATGGCCTGAAAGCCCAGGCGGCCATCGGGAGCTACAGAAAACTGGATCTGATTCCGGTAGCCCAGCGGGTCAGGGCTGGGAATCATCGGGCGCACTGGCGGATCCGCGATCTTCCCGATCCGGCGCAGCTGGTCCCGAACGATCTCGGCTTTATATTGCAGCTGGGCTTCGTAGCTCATATGCTGAAGATGACAGCCACCGCATTCCCCGAAATGAGCGCATGGAGGCTCCCGTCGCGCCGGGGAGGGGGTGATCACCTCCAGGATCTGTCCCCGGGCGTAAGAGCCCCGATCCTCCACCACTTCGATGTCCACGGTCTCCCCCGGGATGCCGAAGGGGACGAACACCACCTTGCCCTCGTGGCGGCCGATGGCCTCGCCCCCGTGGGCCATTCGCTCCAGGGTCAGACGGATTCGGGTCATTGGCAGGTTCTCCTCGTTCTCCCCTCTCTCTGCCGTTTCGTGCAATCAGCCAACCTGGCCGTCGATGCCAATTGGGTGCTGGTCTATCCCCTTCCAGGCGAACCATCCTGAGATCGGATAAAAGACTTCCCCAGGGAAGCGAATGGCGTGACCTCTAGGATTTCCTGACTCGGGCAAGAGGAAGCTCAATATGTTCTAATGGGTTGCCGGTGGGGCGGGGCGGGGCCCTCCTTTTGGATATGGCGCATGGCGGATGCGGACCACCGGCTGGCCGTAGAGGCGAAGGCCCATTTTGTCCTCCACCACCATTCGGGCCATTTGTAGGATTTCTCCTGCTTTCGTGGGGATCTCGACCTCCGGCGTCGTCAGAACATCCAGCTCCACCCGCAGTCCCTCTCGATGAGGGATCACCCGGGGGTGCACCTCAATCACATCCGCCAGCTGGTCCAGGTGATACTTCAGACGCTCCCGAATGGAGTCCACGGCCACCGCGACGATCGCGCCGCTCACCGCCGGCACCCGGACAATCCGACGGGGAGGCCGCACCTCGAAAAGCAGCCACAGAATGAGCAGGGCGTCCAGCCCCAGCGCCAGGAGGATCCCCACGCCGTAACGGATCTCCGGGCGGATCTGGTTAAGGATTTCAATCACGGCACCGGAGGCGGACTGGAGGAGTCGGGCGAGCTCCACCGGTGTGATCAGTAACACGCTGCACACAGGAATGGCGGTTAGGAGCATCAGCACCACGATCACACGGTTCAGGGTGTTCATCATGACCTCCAGGAGTGAGCTATCGCGGTTAAGGGTGCGGTTTCGATGGTTTCGCTCCCCGACCTGCCGGCGCTAGGCCTGGAGGGTGGGTCTCCCAATACGTCGGGATAGCGAGCTAGGCGATCCGCTACGGAAGCCCTGGGACCTCGTGAACAGGGCAGAGCGTTCCCCCGATCCCTGTTCGAGAGGTGCTGCTTCCCCCGCAGCCCAAAGAATTCAAAGAATCCCCTCTCACGGCCTGCAGGGCCGCGGGGCGGGAAGAGCACGGACGACTAATCGGAGTAAGCCGGGAGCGGGGCTGCGCCCAGGATCTCGCGGGCCCGGGCGATGTCCCGATGGATCTGGGCTGCCAGCTCAGGGACGGAGGGAAACTTGCGTTCCTCCCGGAGCCTCTCCATAAAGTGCAGCGTCAACGTTCGCCCATACAGGTCGCCGGTCCAGTCCAGCAGATGTGCTTCGACCACTCGCTCGCTGCTCTGATCGAAGGTCGGCCGCACCCCGATGTTCACCACGGCCATATGATGGATCCCCTCCGGCAGTTCCGCCCAGCACGCGTAAACCCCATTGGCAGGCAGCGCATGCTCGGGCCAGATGCTCAGGTTAGCGGTGGGAAACCCCAGGCGTTGCCCGCGGCCCGCGCCGGCCACCACCTCGCCGCTCGCGGAGAACGGCCGTCCCAGACATTCGGCGGCTGCCCGCACATCCCCTCGCTGCAGTGCCTCCCGGATGCGGCTGCTCCGCACCGGGCGCCCGCCCAGATGGAATTCCGTAGCGATGTGAAGAGTATAGCCATACCGGCGCCCCAGCTCCTCCAGCACCGGCAAAGTCCCCTCCCGGCGGTATCCCAGGGCGAAGTCCGGCCCCGCCCACAGCGCCCGCATGCCGATCCCAACGAGGCGCTCTACGAAATGCGCGGCCCGGATGCGGGCGGTCTCCAGAGTGAAAGGGATCTGAACCAGCACATCCACCCCCAGGCGGGCGATGTGGGCCCGCTTCTCCTCCGGAGAGGTCAGGTAAAAGGGGATCTCCCCGCGCAGGACCACCGCTGGATGAGGGAAGAACGTCACCACGATCGAACGCCAGCCATGGGCGCGGGCCATCGCTACCACCTGTCCGATCAGGGCCTGATGGCCCAGGTGCACGCCGTCGAAAGCCCCGACGGTCACTACCGAAGGAGTGGGCTCGATCTCCTCAAAACCCTGAGCAAACCGCATCGGGATGCTCCCTGGCTTCGAAAAATGGGCAGTGCTTCACCGCGGATGGGCAGGGAATGCGGCGTCGATGCCTCTTTGCCCTGCAACCCTCCCTCCATGAGGCCCAAAGGGCCTGATGGAGAAGGATTCGTTGATTTTTCGGGCAGATTGTGTAGCTTCAGGCGAGGGATCCAATCCCAGCATCCTCGGGAGGGAAGCCGGCCAGGCCTCTCCTCCCTTCTCCCCTGGGGAGGGGAGAGCAAAATCTTTTCTAACTCTAACAAAGCCCCCTGCGCCTGGAAGCGAGGCTATGGATCTTCCGGAAACACGCGCACGGGTTGCCAGCGTTCCCCATGGCGTTCCAGCAGGGCCAGCAATGTCCCATCGGGTCGATGCACGCGGAGCCGGGGGCCAGGGTGTGGAAGGGCCTCCACCGGGATGGGCTGTCCGTGCCGCAGCTGGTTCAGGATCCCAGGGGCTGGCGTGATCGGCGCCCAGTCCGGCAGGGCATCCTCCATCGGTCGAAGATAACGAAGCCAGTCCCCGGCTCGGGCGGCGGCCTCCAGGATCTCCCAGGGGATCGCCTCCGCCAGGGTGAAAGGGCCGCTGGCCAGCCGGCGCAGCTCCGTCAGATGGGCGCCGCACCCGAGCTGTTCCCCGATATCCCGGGCCAGCGCCCGGATATAGGTTCCCGCGGAGCAGGCGACCTCGATGGTCGCCCAGGGCGGGTTCCACTCCAGAAGGCGAAGCTCGTCGATCCGCACCCGTCGAGGGGGCGGCGCCACCGCTTCGCCGCGCCGGGCCTTCTCGTAGAGGCGCTCCCCCCCCTGCCGGATGGCCGCAAAGGCCGGCGGAGTTTGCAGGATTTCCCCCACAAAGGCGCGTAGCGCTTCCTCGAAAGATTCCCGGGAGACCTCGACGGGCCGCTCGCTGAGGATCCGCCCCTCTGCATCATCGGTATCCGTTCGGATTCCCAGACGGATCGTCGCCCGATAGCGCTTATCGTGGCCCAGCAGGAACTCAGCCAGCCGGGTCGCAGGCCCCACCAGGAGCACCAGCACCCCCGTCGCCAGGGGATCCAGCGTCCCCGCATGGCCGACGCGTCGGATGCGGGTGAGCCCTCGGACCCGCTCCACGGCGTCGTGGGAGGTCCATCCTTTCGGCTTATCCAGCACCAGCAATCCAGCAGGTGATTTCACGGCCGGAGTCCACCATTCGAGCTCTTCATCGGCGTCCTTTGCGCTCGCGCGGCAGGGCATAGCCCAGACGGCGCAGCTGCTCGGGATCCCGACGCCAGTTCTTTCGGACCTTCACCCAGAGCTCCAGATACACCGAGTGACCCAGGAGGGCTTCGATCTCCTGACGGGCGGCAGCCCCGATGCGCTTCAACATCTGACCGTTCTCACCGATCACAATCGGCTTGTGGGTTTCCTTCTCCACGTAAATCGTAGCCGCGATATAGGTCAGGTTCGGATGGCGGTCCACCCAATCGGTGATCTCCACGGCGATCCCGTGAGGGACCTCCTCGCGTAACAGGAGCAGGGCTTTCTCCCGGATGAGCTCCGCCACGATCATCTGAAGCGGCTGATCCGTGAGCGTTTCGGGATCGTAATATCGGGGCCCCTCCGGGAGATGGGCGATGATCCGTTCCAGAAGGAGATCCAGGTGATCGCCCCGGACCGCCGAGATCTGAACTTCCTCCCAGGGGAACGGAGGCTCCGCATCCGGCGGAGTGGGAGCCAACGCCCGGTAGGCCGCCAGGTGGCTCTCCCGGTCAGACCTCAGCAGGTCCATCTTGTTCAGCGCCAGGATCACTGGCTTGTCCGCTGCCTGTTCCTTCAGCAGATCCGCGATCAGGCGATCCTCATCGTCGGGCCACTGGGAGGCGTCGACCATGAAAACGATCACATCCGCATCCGGGATCGTGCGACGGGCCACTTCCACCATATATTCTCCCAATTTGTGGAACGGATGATGAATACCTGGAGTGTCCATGAAGATCACCTGGGCATCCGGCCGCGTCAGCACGCCCAGGATCCGATGCCGGGTGGTTTGCGGCTTCGGCGATACGATGGAGATCTTGGCGCCGAGATAGGCGTTCAGCAGTGTGGATTTCCCCACATTGGGCTTGCCGATAATGGCCACAAAACCGGAGCGATGGCCCGGGGGAACCTCTTCGTATTCCGGGAAAGCCAGCGGCGGTTCCTGCTCGTTCACGGATGGATCTCCTCCAGCAAGTTCTGGTTCATATCTAAACCAACGGCGGTGCCCCAGCCCCCAAACTCGGGGAGAGCTCGAAAGTCACACGTGGCGTTGAGGATCGCCAGACAGCGGGTTCCCGAGCGATCAAGCCGGATGGGATCGCTCCTCCCATGTTGCCCACTCCAGCAGCCACAGGCGTGTGAAGAGCGTCCAGGCGAAGGTGCTGCCGAACAAAACGCCGGTGAGGACCCGCAGGAACGGCGTGCTCTCCCGGGGCGTTACAGGGCCTACGAGCGCCAGAACGTAAGATACGAATTGGGAACCTCCATCCAGGGCGATGGGGACCAGGCCGAACACGAGGAAGGCCCATACGGGCAACGGACGCCAGGGCCGCCCACGGAGGAGCATAGCGGTGACCGTCAACGCCATGGCTCCATAGATGGCCAGATCGCGCTGGCAAAGGGCGATTTTCCAACCGGTCTCCGGATCGCCGATGAAGGTGCGGGGCCAGGGATAACCTGGCAACCGCTCCAGGCCGACCCGTTCCTTCAGATCTTCCAGCGTATAGGTCGGATGCTCGCCGAACAGGAAGAAGGAGCGCTGAGGAAGCTGATGACACAGGAAGGAATAGACAGTGTAAAGAATCGATGCAGGCTGGTGAAGCCCGGTCTTCATGAGCACCGGAGGCAGGAGCGCCCCGATCACGTAGATCCAGAGCCCGAGGGCGAGCAGCTGAACGGAGTATGGGATCCTGCGATCCGCTGTCTTGACAGGCATTCGAGGCTCCTTTTAGAATGGGACATGATGAAATACGCCGGGGTGGCGGAACTGGAAGACGCGCCTGACTCAAAATCAGGTGGCCGCAAGGCCGTGCGGGTTCGACTCCCGCCCCCGGCATCTGGGTTGTGATTCTACGTCATTTTACCCTTTTCCCCGTCTCCTTGGCCTTCCAGGTTCTCACTCCCTCAAGTGGCGATCCATTTGTTGCGGAATTTTCGTGGGCCGCGGGCCGCCTCTGAGGGTCTGCACTCCGCGAAAGGGCGAATTCCCAGGGGGATCCCAACAGGACGCCACGCTCTTCGTTTGTCCAGAGTCGGGGTATCACGATCCAGAGGTTTTCCCATCGAAGAGCTTGGGCCGGCTCACGCGTCTTCGATGCCCAGCCCAATCCCTGAACTGATCCTTCCTCGCAAAGGGGATTTTCGAGGATTTGCGTGATATAATCGAAGTGGAATTCGGAGGACAGGAGGTCGCTTGTGAATTCGGCGCGGTTGCGCAATGGGTTGATTGGGCTCCTCATCGCCATCACCCTGATCGTGTTCCTGGCCATGGGCCGAGGGGCCGGGGGGCGTGGGGAGTCGGTCTCCCTCACGGATATCGCCGCCCGTCTGGAGGCCGGTGAGGTCAAGAAGGTGGTGGTCAGCGGGGACTACATGCAGGTGGAGTTGAAGAACGGCAAGATCCTAACCGCCGTGAAAGAGAGCGGCTCCACCTTCCTGGATCAGATGAAGGCCCTGGGGGTGCCGGAGGATAAGCTCCGGAGCATCCAGTATGTCCCGGAGCGCCCCAACGAGTGGGGAAGCATCCTCATCGCCTTCCTGACCTACGGGCTGCCGGTCCTGCTGGTGGTCGGCCTCTTTTACTTCATCCTGCGCCAGGCTCAGGCTCCTGGGAATCAGGCCTTCAATTTCAGCAAGAGCCGGGCCCGGATGTTCACGGGTGAGCGGCCCACCGTGACCTTCGATGACGTGGCCGGGGCCGATGAGGCCAAGCAGGAGCTCCAGGAGGTGGTGGAGTTCCTGAAAGAGCCCGAGAAGTTCATCGCCCTCGGTGCCCGCATCCCCAAGGGGGTCCTCCTGGTCGGCCCGCCGGGCACCGGCAAAACCCTTCTGGCCAAGGCGGTCTCCGGCGAGGCGGGCGTGCCCTTCTTTTCGATCTCTGGCTCCGAGTTTGTGGAGATGTTCGTCGGTGTGGGCGCCGCGCGGGTGCGGGATCTGTTCGAGCAGGCCAAGCGGCACAGCCCGTGCATCGTGTTCATCGATGAGATCGACGCGGTGGGGCGCTATCGCGGCGCCGGCATCGGCGGCAGCCACGACGAACGGGAACAGACCCTCAACCAGATCCTGGTGGAGATGGATGGGTTCGACACCGACACCAACGTGATCATCATGGCCGCCACGAACCGCCCGGACATCCTGGATCCGGCCCTTCTGCGCCCCGGGCGGTTCGACCGTCGGGTGATCCTGGACCGTCCGGATGTGAAGGGGCGGGAGGCGATCTTCCGGGTGCACCTGCGCGGCAAGCCCCTGGACGATGACGTGGATGTCTCCGTCCTGGCCCGCGCCACTCCCGGCTTCGTGGGCGCGGATATCGCCAACGTCGTCAACGAGGCGGCCATCCTGGCGGCACGCAAGAACAAGAAGAAGATCTCGATGAAGGACTTCGAGGAAGCCGTCGAGAAGGTCATCGCCGGCCCGGAGCGCAAGAGCCGGATCATCACCGATCGGGAGAAGCGGATCATCGCCTACCACGAGGCTGGCCACGCGGTGGTCGCCTATTACCTGCCGAACTGCGATCCCGTGCACAAGGTCACGATCATCCCGCGGGGGATGGCGGGTGGATACACCCTGGCCCTCCCCGAGGAGGATCGCACCCTGTGGACCCGGTCCAAGTTTCTGGATGATATGGCGATGGCGCTGGGCGGACGTGCGGCGGAGGAGATCGTCTTCGGCGATATCACCACCGGGGCGGCGGAGGACCTGGAGCGGGTCACGGAGCTGGCCCGGGCGATGGTGACCCGTTACGGCATGAGCGAGAAGCTGGGCCCCATGGTCTTCGGCAGGAAGGAGGAGCTGATCTTCCTGGGCAAAGAGATCGCCGAGCAGCGGGATTACAGCGACGCCGTGGCCCAGGAGATCGACGCGGAGGTCCGCCGTCTGGTGATGGAAGCCTACGAACGGGCCAAGCGGATCCTCACCGAGCACCGGGACAAGCTGGAGGTGGTGGCTCAGAAGCTCATGGAGCTGGAGACGCTGGATGCTGAGACCTTCCGGGCGATTATGGAAGGGCGCACGCCCCCGGAGCCGAAGGCGCCGGGGACAGCGGGCCCGACCCCTCACCCGAGCGCCCCTCAACCCAGCGCTCCCGCGCCAGGCCCAGGGCCTGCGCCGTTCCCTGTGCCCGCGTGACCTCAGTCGAACCGATGGCGGCGAGGAAGGGCGGATGGTCTCACCATCCGCCCTTTTTTTATCTTGCGAGCCTAAGATCTGAGGGGATAGACGGGCGACGAAGCCCCCCTCCAGTTGCTCCCTTCTCTGCGCCGTGCACGGTATGGAGAGGGGGAATTTCCCGAATAAGCGAGGCTGCCGTAGCGGCTTCCCCGCTCCCGATAATCGGGGAGAGGCCATCGGCACCGTGGAAGCCCCCCAGATTTACGGCCTTAGAAACAGGGTGTCCGTCAGGGTCGAATGTCGATTTCCCCCAGGGGCACCGCGTCCATCGGATAGCGCTCCCCCGAGGGATCCACAGCCCTCCAACGCCCTTCCTCGGAATACCAGCCGACGAAAATCTGGTATCGGCCAGCCGCCAGATCCGCCGGAATCTGAAGCCCATGCACGTCCTCTATGTATTCCCCGGGCTCCCAGGTTAAAACCGGTCGCCGTCCGCCCTGAGGTGGCCCGTCGCCCGTTGCCAGGGGCGGTTGATCCGGTTCCCGACCCAGATGAACGAACACCACTCCGGGCCGTTCCGGGCGGCGAAGGGCACGCCAGGCCAGGCGGATCTCCACCGTTTGACCCGGTGCGGCCTGCCGCGGCTGGATCTCATATCGATCCAGACAAACCTCATCCCCAAAGCATGCCCGCCCCTGGAGAGCCAGCGGGATCGGCTTTCGGCGCATCGGCCACGACGAGAGGCTCAGGGTGAAGATCGGATGTCCCCGGCGATAAAAAGGCCAGCGCGTTTCCCAGGGGATCTCGTTTCCTCTTTCATCGTATAGAATCAGGCGAATCTGGCCATGCCCACGGAGATCTGGGGGAATAGGGAGAATGAGCCGCTGGGCGATGATCTGGCCAGCCCCCCATTGGGGGGCCGGGAAAGGGGAAGGGCCGATGGGGCCCTGAAGCAACAGGTGTCGGATGGTTCCCTGCTGCCAGAACAGGGCCATCGAGCGAGCGGCGGGTGGAGTGGCGTCGGATCGCCAGAGCAGGCGAACCGGCAAACCCAGGCCGGGGAAGTAAGGCGGGTGCACCTCCGGCTCGAAGGAAAGGAGCTGGAGGCCCCCGGCGGAGCGGGCGATGGGCGATCGGAGGATGGCCGGCCTGGTATCGCCTTCGAGGGGAAAGGGCGGTGATTCCCACATCGGCGCTCCGTTGGCCGGGATCCGGCGATCCAGATCGAAGGCTTCGACCCGGAGCCGGTAAGTTCCCGGAGGAAGGCCGGGGGGCAAGCTCAGACGCACCTGTTGGCGCACCAGCTGCCCGCTGGGCCACCGTTCGGGCGGATAGGAAGGCCAGATGGGCTGCACCTCTTCTACCCAGACAGTCCCCGTTTCATCGACCAGCCGGATTCTCAGCCACAGGTTAACAGAGGAAGCTGTTCCCTTCTCCCAGAAGAACCACCAGTGGGGGGTGGGACCACGCCCCTCTGGACCTTCCAGCCATCGGAGATGCAGATAAGGAGGCAAGTGAAGATCTACCGGGATTGCTCGGGAAGACGGCGGCCGATCGGTCGCATAGAGCTCGAAGACCAGCACCCGGACCCAGATGTTGCGGCTTGGGAATACCTGCTGGGTCAGGTAGCGACCGTGCTCGCTCAGCCAGCGGAACAGGATCTGGTTCGGCCGGGATAGGGTTTCCTGGGAAAGGCCCACGATCAGCCAGAGGCGCTCGGGCGCTTTCGAGGAGGATTCTAAGATACGCACCAGCTCATTTTGCTCTTCGCCGTCCCGGCCGGTCAGGAGGAGCGGAGCAGGACCTCGATAATAATAATTTGCCAGCGGTGTGAGGGTCAGATCCTGCAGGATCACCAGATCCCCGTCTGTAGCTCTCTGGCTGACCCACGCTAAGGCCCCTCGCCAGTCATCTTTTAACGGATATGGTTCTGAAAAATACCGCCAATTGCCGAGGATCATGCCAGCGACGATGAGCAGGCTGGCCAGGATCCCGGTAGGCAGGTGATGCCGGATCAGCGTGGTTATGCCCGCGGAGGCCAGGATATAAGCGATGGGGGTGACCGGGAAGAGATGTCGGATGTTTTGATAGAGAGGCTTCAGGTGGGAGAGCCCATACAGGAGAAGGGGCGGGCCCATAAAGGAAATCCCCAGCAGCAATCCGATCGACGGGCTGCGCCGTGCGAGGCGCCAGGCCCCAAGGGCCATCACGCCGACCCATATCCACTGAACAGGTCGCCACAGTGGGTCATCGTAGGGAAAAGCCATCCCGAACGCAGAAGCGCGAAGCAGGTCGGTGATCATTGCAGTGAGAGGAATGAAGTAATAATCCCGTTCCGGGCCGCTCAGCAACCTCTGATAAAAGAAAGGCAGGAAGGGTAAGATTCCGGCGAGCACAAGCAGAAATGAAGACCTCAGCCGCTTCAGATTGCGCGGAGGCCGGAGGATCGCCCAGATCCATATCGATAGAAGCAGCAGAAGGGAGATATAATGGGTCAAAACCATAGTCAGCATCGTCGCGATGACGGCAACTGCGGTAGTTGGACGTCGAGTTGTGCTTTCATTCGCAGAAAGTAGCAGGTAATACAGAAGAGCGCCTTCCATGGCCAGCAGGGTATACATCCTGGCCTCCTGGCCATACCAGACATACAGGGGAGAGATGGCGAAGAGGACGGCAGCGACCCAGGCGGCGGTGGGCTCTCGCAGGCGTTTCCAGATCACCCATGCAATCGCGATGATGAGGACGGAAGCGGACGCGGACGGGAAGCGAAGCGAGAACTCGCTGTCGCCAGCCAGGGCGACCCAGGTCTTGAGGAGGATGAAATAGAGAGGGGGATGATTGTCGATCGTCTCAATTGCATGGACTCCGCGCAGAACAATCCGACCCTGCAGAGTCTCCATCCATGGCGCTTGAGCTCGATAGAGGCTTAACCCCTCATCGTTCCACAAAGCCGGCCCTCCAAGCTGGTGAAGCCGAAGGCCAAAAGCCACGAGAAAGATCAGGGCACAGAAAGCTATTGTCCACTTGCTACCTGTCCAGCGTGGGAGTTCGGGCATCCTTAGATACCTTCGTTCCTTCGAAAGTCTTGACTTCCCAGAGGGCGATGATTTGTCTGCGTTGTTCGTCCGGAATCCGGGCCTGCTTGCTCCGTCGCATCATTGATGCGGTGACGGAATAAAGAACCCTCGGCCAGATCTGTCGGGCGCGGTTTCCGATGGGCGGCCTCTCTGCATGTCCACGCTAGATCAGAAGCGTGACGCGCCCCCGATAACGGCTACGCAGCTCCTGATTATAAGCGTCTGCCCCTTCCAGGTTCCCGGACCGGAAGAGAGGGGGGCGGACGCCACGGTTCAGCAGCTGAGCGGCCGCCTCGCTGATCACCGCTTGCAGAAGGGCAGCGCCGATCACGGTGGAGGTGGGCCCAACGGAAAGATCGGCATCCAGGGGGATCACGGCGTCGCCGGGAGCCCCCAGGGTGTCCAGGATCACATCGGCGATCTCGAAAAGGCGTTTGCCGGACGAATGGCGGGAGGGCAGGGAGCGGCTGAAGGCCACCGCGGTCACGGCGATCACTGGAAGGCCATGCTGCTTGCCGTGGAGGGCCACTTCGATCGGGGCCGGGTTACGGCCGGAATGGGAGATCACGATCAGAACGTCGCCGGGGTGGAAGGTGTGAGCGCTTAACAGGACGGAAACGAAGCCCTCCAACCGCTCAGCCCGTCCGAAAAGCGGATCGAATATGGGATTCACGTTGGCGAACCCGCCAGCGCGCCCCGCGATATCCAGCGCCACCAGCTGGGAGTGGCCGCTTCCAAAGACATGGAGGATCCGATCTCCAGCGACCGCTTCGGCAATCAGGCGGGCGGCCAGCGGAATGGTCTCCTGGTTTGCCTCAAAGGCCCGCTGGAGTTGATCGATGGTTGCTTCACGATAGCGGATCCAGCTCATCGCTGCTTCCTCCCTTTGTCTTCTGATTAGGGTCTGATTTGAGATGTTCGAGGGAGAGGCAGGGGATCTTCAACCTCCAGCCTCTCCCCTCATAGCCCTCCGTGAGGGCTTCCTGGCCCTCGGATCCAGGAGGAGGCATTCTCCACTACAATGAGAGCATAATCGATGCGATGACAGGGCCGTCCATCTCACCCCAATCCCCAAGTTTAACGCA
>NZ_JANWXB010000124.1 GCF_025055495.1 Thermoflexus sp.
TGGGCGGCCAGTTGTTGCCGGACCTCCTCGATGGAAGAGACCATAAGCCCCCCTTTCCGGATCCCCGCTGGATCCAGCGCCCGGTCGGATTGCTCTTCATTCTAAGAACCGGGGGGGATCCTGTCAATTATGCAACCACTGGCTACCCCGGGAATAGCACCACTTTAGGGAGTGCTCCACGAACGATCGATGAGGGATGTGGCGATAGCCCCTTCCCCTGGGATTCCCTCCTTAAGACCCGAAGGGCCTCACGGGGTGGGGGCCTTTTGGCCTCCAGCCCTGCCCCCGAAAGATGCGCTCTCCCTCTGGCTCCAGTTCTTTAAAAGAGAGCGCTTCCTTCGAATTCGCTGCCCAACGCTGCTCATCGCTTCCCTCTATGAATAGATTAGTTCAAGAATTCACAAATCGATAGAGACATCGACGGCGGCTTGAACTTTTCCTGAACTTCAACAGGCTAAGATAAAGTGTAAAAAGCGCCTGAACCTTGAGGTCCCTGTGGAACGACAGAGGCAGCGGGCGATTGCTTTCGTCGTGCGAATCTGGTTGGAGGAGACCCAGAGCGAAGGGCGATTGCGGGGGGAGGTGGCCGATCTCCACACCGGGGAGACACGGCCTTTTGCCAACGAGATCCACCTGCTCCGATGCCTCTGGACATGGATCCGGCGGGCCGGAAGCAGGCGATCTATTCCATTCATCCAGGAGGAGGAACCCATGAGTTCGCTGACCGCGCGGGATGTGATCATGCGGATGCCGGAGGCCTTCCAGCCCGATAAGGCCCAGGGCGTGAACGCCACCATTCAGTATTCCCTCACCGGCGAGGGGGGCGGCGACTGGTACATCGTGATCGCTGAGGGCGCCTGCTCCGTCCACGAAGGCAAGGCCGAAAAGGCCGATGTGACACTGACCATGGATGCCCAGGACTTTGTGGACATCGCGACCGGGAAGCTGGATGCGATGAAGGCTTTCATGGGCGGCAAGCTGAAGGTCAGCGGCAATATGATGTTGGCCACGCGCCTGACTTCGTTCTTCCGCATCGGATAACAACGACCAGCCTGGGGTGGTGGAGGGAGACGGCTTCGCCGTCCCCCTTCGCCACCCCGGATTTTCCGGCCCGGCTGGGGAAGAGGAAGAGGCGCGCCTTCGACACCTGCCGGGCCCGGAAAGCCCACCGGTTCGAAGTGTCGTGGAGGTGGCCATGGAGGAGCGGCGATGGCATCGCTTCTATGATTTCTGGGTGCCTCGATCGCTGACCTATCCGCAGCAGCCCCTGAGCGCTTTGATGGATTTCGCTGCGAACCAGTATGGAGATCGCACGGCGACGATCTTCTATGGGGCGGAAATGACCTATCGAGATCTTCGTAGCCACTCCATCCGCATGGCTACGGCGCTGGACGCCCTGGGGATCCGGCCGGGCGATCGCGTAGGGTTGATGCTGCCCAACTGCCCACAATTCTTGATCGCCTTCTATGCCATCCTTCGCCTGGGGGCGGTCGTCGTCCCGCTGAACCCTCTTTATGTAGAGCGAGAGCTCCGCCATGTGGTGGAGGACAGCGGAATGCGGGCGATGATCGCGCTGGACACGATGGCCCCGAAGGTCATGGCCGTGCGCGAACAGGCGGGGCCGGAGATCGTGATCTTCGCCGGTCTGCAGGACTATATGCCGGAAGCTGTTCGGCCGCTCTATCTCCAGCGGATCCAGGCCCAGGGGATGAGCATCGAGACGCCCACCGGCCGGGGGCTCTATCGCTGGGTCGATGCGATGGAGAAGGCGGGG
>NZ_JANWXB010000126.1 GCF_025055495.1 Thermoflexus sp.
AGCTTCCAGGAAGCCCTCTCCGATCCCCAAGCCCATCGGGAAGCCGAAGGCACGCTGATCGTTGACGGCGCCCCCTTAGAAGGATGGCTGGGGCTGCACGCGGTGACCGAAGGACGGCGGCGCCTGGGGTTTGTCCTGACATTCCGGCGGAGCGAGCAGGTGCACCAGATGGTGGCGCGGCTGGTCGGCGCCCAGGCGATGATGACCCTGGCGGACATCCCGGGCCGCTCCCGCGCGATCCAGCAGATCCGCCAGCAGGCCCGGGCGGCAGCCCGGACCAGCCTTCCGGTTCTCCTGCTGGGGGAACCCGGGACCGGCAAGAGCGTCCTCGCCCGCGCGATCCATAACGCCAGCATCCGCGCCAGCGGCCCCTTCCTCGCCGTGTCCTGCCGGGCGATCCCTCGGGAGCTGCTCGCTATCGAGTTGCTGGGGGTGGAAGGAGGAGCTTTCCGGAATGGGCCGACCGAGGGACGGCCGGGCAAGTTTGAGCTGGCCCATGGGGGCACCCTTTATCTGGATGAGATTGAGGCCCTGCCGCTGGAAGTCCAGGTTGCGATCCTGCGGATCCTGGAGACCGGAGAAGTCATGCGCCTGGGCGGCCTGCGCCCGATCCGTGTGGATGTGCGGCTGATCGCCTCCTCAGCGGCGGATCTGGAGCGGCTGGTCGCCGAGGGGCATTTTCGCTCGGATCTGTATCATCTTCTGGCCAGCACGGCGATCCGGATCCCTCCGCTGCGGGATCGGCCGGAGGATATCGCCCTCATCGCCGAGGCGGTGTTCCGGCGCCTGCGCCGAACCTCCGGGCGAACCTATCGGATCACCGAAACGGCCCTGCAACGGTTAAAGGCGTATCCATGGCCGGGGAATGTGCGGGAACTGGAAAACGTCCTCGAGCGGGCGGCCGCGCTGAGCGAGGATGGCTGGATCGATCTGCCTCATCTCCCGGAGCGGATCGTGCGGGGGCTGATGATTGAACAGACGCCGGATTCCATTCGGCCGGTGGAGGAATTGGAACGGGAGGCGATCCTGCGTGCAGCGATCCAGTATCGAGGCCGTATCCGCGAGATGGCCTCCGCCCTGGGCCTCAGCCGCACCACGCTCTGGCGCCGTATGAAGCGCTACGGCATCCAGCTCTCCATATTCCGGGACAAGCGAAACCATCGAAACGGCCGGTAAGGCGACCCCGGGGAATGGCCTCCGTAGGGGCGGGCCCAGGGGCCTGCCCCCATTGGGCGGTCACAGGGGCCCGCCCCTACGAAACGCGCGGTGGGCCATATCATTTTGTAGGGGCA
>NZ_JANWXB010000269.1 GCF_025055495.1 Thermoflexus sp.
CCGATGCGCCTGGTCGCCCCGGGCCGAAGGGGATTTCAATGGGTGAAATGGGTGGTGGAAGTCGAGGTCCTCTCCGCCCCGGATCCCGGCCAGTGGATCGCCATCTTCCTCAGCGGTCTGCGCTCCGGGTCTTCCTGAGGCCTCTTGGGGGACTTTGAGGGGTGGCCCTTTGGGCCATGGAGAGGAGGGATCCAGGGGGACGGGGTCATACCGCCTCGCTTAGCCGACTCCCCACTGCGCACCTCCCATATCCAGATGGCATGTATCGTTCAGGAGCCGCACCATCCAGCGGCCATCCTGAAGCACCAGCTCCGTCAGCGAGGTGTTGTCGAAGCGGAACGGAGAAGGGCGGTCCAGCGGCAACCCCAGCCACTGTCGGAAGAACATGGCGAAGGTTCCTCCGTGGGCCACGATGGCCAGCGCACGCTCCGGCCGATCCATCGCCGCCTGCATCGCCGCCCAGACCCGCGCCGCGAAGACCGCCCGAGGTTCCACTCCGGCGATCTCCGCGGTCGGATCCTGCTCGAACTGCCGCCATGCCTCCCGGAGCGCCGCCACCTCTACCCCCGTCCGTCCCTCCAGAGGGCCCTGCCCCCGTTCCTTCAACCGCTCATCCACCTCCACCGGGACCCCCCAGGCGGCGGCGAGGATCTGGGCGGTCTCGTAGGCCCGCCACAGCGGGCTGCAGAGGATGCGATCAGGCGGGGACGCCCGCAGGCGTTCCGCCAGCCGGCGGGCCTGCTCCCGCCCCACCTCATCCAGGGGCACATCCGCCCACCCCTGGATCCGCCCCTGCGCGTTCCACGCGGTGCGTCCGTGTCGGATCAGCCAGAGCTTCTCCGCCATCGCGCAGCTTCCCTCCCGGGAAAGCAGAGGCGAGCCTGCCGGAACGGCTCGCCTGGATCGAGAAGAGGAACCGGAGCCCGTCGGAAGGCCTTGGCCCCTCCCCCGATTCTTCCCCCTCCCCACGACCCAGAGGGCCGTGGGGAGGAGGGAGAAAAAACCTTTCGGGGGCGATGCGGACCGTGGCGAGGGGGACCCGCATCGCCTTGCACGGCGGAGGGCGATCCAGCAAACGGAGTCGATCCCCCAGACCCCCAACGACGAACATTGGATGCGCTTCCGGGCCGCCATTTTACCACGCCTGTCCAGCGAGCGCCGCCTGGGATGTGCCTGGCCTCTGTTTCCGAACTATGGGATCTCCACCTCCCCTACGATCACCCCATCTCCTTCGTCGCGCGCGCCCTGCACGCGCCATCGCGCTCCGGATTCCGGATCATACAGCCCGACCCGGATGATATGACGCCCGTGGAGATCAGG
This sequence comes from Thermoflexus sp., assembly GCF_025055495.1. GTDB lineage: Bacteria > Chloroflexota > Anaerolineae > Thermoflexales > Thermoflexaceae > Thermoflexus. The sequence goes on from NZ_JANWXB010000269.1 coordinate 1,321, forward strand.
AGGCAGCACCACCCGGACGAAGACCGGGAAGGCGCGATCCGGCGGCCAGGTCGAAATCGGGACCAGATCATTGGGCAGTGGGCCGTCCCGCTGGGCGACCAGACGACCGGCGGGATCCAGGACGTGGACGAACATCCGAGGCGGCTGTGGAACCGGCCCCACCCGCGCCCATGCCATCGTCACTCCCAGCAGATCCCCGGGCCAGCGGGGCGCGCGCAGGTGAACGCCCCGTAACTCAATCCTCCCCTCGAAATCAGCGCGCAACGGCACAAGCGCCCGCCCGTGGAACGGCGGCCAGGTCTCGTAATATGCCACCCAGAGCCCGCCGAAAGGCTGTCCGCCCACCTCGAATCCGTTCTCCAGCAACAGGCCATCGAAGAGCCTGAGGGGATCGACCACCTCCTGCTGCCAGCCGAACAGCCATAGGCGCCAGGGTCCTTCTGCAGGCCCGGTACGGCGGCGGGCCTCTTCCAGCCATTCCATGACCTGCCGCTCGTCCCAGACCGGCGATGCCGGGCCCATGAGCAGCGGGGCGGGAACGTTCAGGCGTTCCCAGTAGTAGAGCACGGCCCAGTCCGCCCGCAGCGCCAGGGCGGCCTCCCCGGGGCGGATCTGTTGGGCCACGTGGGCGACCGCCTCGCGGTAGGGATCACGCCCGCGGTGGGGATCATGAAGCCAGGACCACCAGGGGCCGATGAGAACAGCGAGCAGAGGGAAGAGGAACAGCGCGCCGATCCACCCCGAACGGCGAGCCCCCCAAAGCCTCTCCGCCAGGATCTCCCCCAAGCGGGCCGCTCCCCCGCTGATGCCGATGACCCAGAACGCCCAGAGGAAGATCACATAGCGAGGGTGGAACAACGCGAAGCGGGGGAAGATCCCCAAGAGCACGGCCATCACGAGGGCTAGCGTGCCCAGCGTGAGGAGGGCCCACCGGCGGACGGAAGCGTCTCGCTGGAGCAAAGCAGCCAGGGCGAGGAGGAGGGCGGGGATCCAGGTCCACTCTCCAGGCCAGAAGCCGTGGGCGAGCGCGGAGAGCATCCCCGTGGCGGTCATCGGGGGCCGGAGGAACTCCTCGGGGCTGACGAAGCGCTCGCGGGCGAAGACCAGCCAGGGGCCGACCAATGCGGCCAGCCCGAGCATGCTCCAGCCCCATCGTC
>NZ_JANWXB010000287.1 GCF_025055495.1 Thermoflexus sp.
GAAAAATCTTGCGGGGATGGGGCCGGGGCCAAAGACCCTCCCGTCCCCACTCCCGAAAACCCTCGCCTCGTAGACGAAGCGCCAGGGTGAGGCCTACTGCTTTTAATTTGGGGGTTTTCGGGGGCGGTGCGGGGGGCCCAAGGCCCCCCGCACCGCCCCCGAAAACCCCCAAATTAAAAGCAGTAGGCTTCACCCTGGCGCTTCGTCTACGAGGCGAGGGTTTTCGGGAGTGGGGACGGGAGGGTCTTTGGCCCCGGCCCCATCCCCGCAAGATTTTTCTCTCCTCGGAGTCACCCCCCAGGGGGGGCACGGCGGGCTTGCTCTCTCATGAGTTGGGCCGCTCGCTCCCTCCAGGGGCTTTGGGGACAGAGCCAGGCCACCCGGCTTCGCTCCCAGAGAGGTCTCTTACCCTGTGGGCAGCTTCGAAGCTCCCCTATGGGTTTGCGGGTTTTGAGCTGAGCTGCCGCCAAAGGCGGCGCCCCAGCTCGAAAATTCCTCCTCCCCAAGGCCTCTGGGGAGAGACATGGCCGGCTTCCCTTCCGAAAGCGCTTGGATCGACTCGCCGCCGGAAGCGGTCCGCAGGGAAGGCCGGGATGGAAACTGTCAGGCCGTTTCGGGATCGCTGCGGCCTTCCGCTCTCGCCCGGAGAGCAGGTTGCGCTAAAATTAACGCAAGTTGCCAGGGTGCAAACCTGAGGACGGGAACAGCGGGATGGGCGGCAAGTCCGGGCGCAAAGAGATCTTTTATCTCCTCTCCCTGTGGCCCTTTGGCCACGAGGAGAGGGAGCAAGGGGAGGTGGGCCATCCTCCCTCGCCCTACAGACCCTGACTGCGCAGCTCCTGGATCCCGATAGAGAGCTTTTTGGGAGCTGGGCCAGGGCCGAAGGCCCCGGCCCAGCTCCCAAGGCCTTACGCGCTGTTGGTCGTATGATCCCATGGTGAGGAGGAATCGCATGCCATTTCCACCCGCTTCCATGGTTGTTCGTTGTCCCTTCTGTGGCCAACCCGTTCAGGTTCAGGTCCGCCAGATCATCGATGTCTCGGAGGAGCCTCATCTGAAACGATTGCTCTTGGCAGGGCGCTTGAATGCTTTCGTCTGCCCTCGCTGTGGCAACCGGGTGAGCTTCGCAGCGCCCTTCCTCTATCATGATCCGGAAAAGGAACTGGCCCTGGTGTTCATCCCGATCCAGGCGAACCTGAGAGAAGCAGACCGCCAGCGCATCGTCGGACAGCTCACGGATGCGATCCTGCGGCAGCTGCCCCGGGAGAAGCGTAAGGCGTATCTGCTCCAGCCCAAAGAGTTTTTCACGATCCAGAGCCTCCTGGAGGCGATCCTCCGGGCCGATGGCTACACGGATGAGGATCTGCAGGCGATGGAGGAGCGCGCGCTCCTCCTGCAGCGGATCCTGAACGCGCGGCGCATTGAAGATGCGGAAGAGCTGATCCGGGAGAACGCGGAGAAAATCGATGCGGAGTTCTTCCGCCTCTTCCATGAAGCGCTGGCGACGGTTCAGGAGGAGGGATCGGCGGAGGAGCTGGCCCGGGTCATGGCCCTTCGAGATCGCTTGCTCGAGCGGACGCCCTACGGGCAGACCATTCGCTCCCGGACGCAGATCATTGAGAAATTCACCCGTGCGCCCAGCGGCGAGACCTTGCTGGAGGCCCTTCTGGAAGCCCCGGATCCGGAGACCCGTCAGACCCTGGTGGCGCTGGGGCGTCCCTTCCTGGATTATCGGTTCTTCCAGAACCTTACCCGCCGGATTGAGGAGGCGGAGGCGGCCGGTCAGCAGGAGGAAGCCGAGCGCCTGATTGCGCTGCGCCGGGAGATTCTGGAGGCCCGGGAGGCGGTCGACCTGGAGATCCGGCGGATTTACGAGGAGCGAGCTCGCCTGATCCAGGAGCTTCTGAGCGCCCCCTCCGAACGGGAACTGCAGGAGCGCTTGGTCCGGCGCATCGCGGAAATCGACGACATTTTCTTCGATGTGCTTCAGATGAACATCGAGGCCGCGCTGAAGGCGGGCGATACCCGGCTGGCCCAGGCATTGAACCTCCTGGGGCAGATCGCGATGACGATCCTCCAGCAGATGCTCCCTCCGGAGCTTCGGCTGCTGAATGCGTTGTTGAACGCTCGCTCGGAGGAGCATCGCCGGCAGATCCTGGAACGGAATCGCCGGATGCTGACGCCGGAGTTCCAGCAGTGGTTGCATCAGATGGAGGATCGGATGCGGGAAGAGGGCCGGGCCGAGATGGCGGAGCGGATCGCCGCGATCCGCTCGCTGGCCGAGCAGGTGGCCGCCACGCCGGTGATCCTCCGCCCCTCGTGAGGTCCAGGATCCCGAGCATGGCAGAGGGGATCATCTCACGGCCGATTCGTCGTTTGTGGTGGGCAGGGGGGCATCCCCAGGCGATCCGGGTGCTCCGGGTGGTTCGGGAGAACCCGCGGGTGAGCACATTGATTCTGGACGCCCGGATGGAGGCCCAGCCCGGTCAGTTCCTGATGGCGTGGCTGCCCGGCTACGAGGAAAAGCCCTTCAGTCTGGCGGAGGCAGATCCGGTGACCTTGACTGTGGCCCGAGTGGGCCCGTTCTCGGCCGCCCTGCATGCCCTGCAACCTGGCGACCGATTGTGGATCCGGGGCCCTTTAGGCCGGGGGTTTACCCTCGAGGGTCAGCGGATCCTCCTGGTGGGTGGAGGCTATGGGGTGGCTCCGCTGGCCTTCCTGGCCCGCCAGGCCATCGCGCGGGGGATGGCGGTGACCGCTCTGACCGCCGCCCGGCGCGCCGAAGATGTGCTCTATGCCGATCGTTTTCAAGCGTTGGGGGCGTCGGTGGTGGTGGCGACCGAGGATGGCTCCGCTGGGGAACGAGGGCGGGCTCCCGAGGTGGCGGCTCGTCTGTTGGGCTCGGACTCCTATGATGCCCTCTACGGGTGTGGGCCTGAGGGGATGCTGGAAGGGCTCCGAGCGCTGGCGGCCGCCTTCGGCATCCCGGCGCAGCTCAGTTATGAAGCTTATATGCGATGTGGGATCGGATTGTGCGGCTCATGTGAGCGGGAGGGCATCGTGTTATGCCTGGAGGGTCCTGTGTTGCGATTCGGGTAACCCTCCTTAGAGATTCAAAGAATTAAAAACTGGAAGCTCGCCCAGAGGGGCGATGGCTCCTCCCCCGAAAACCCCCAAATCCAGAGATATCACTGGGAATGGGTTCAGAGCCTTTTATCTTCTGTCCTCGTTGTGGAGCTCACCTGACGCAGCGTTTCCTCTTCGGCCGGGAGCGCCCCGTCTGTCCGGCCTGTGGATACGTTGTCTTCTACGATCCGAAGGTCGCGGTGGGGGTGCTGGTAGAACACGAAGGGAAGGTCCTGTTGGTGCGGCGGCGTTACGAGCCGGGGAAGGGGGGATGGGCGCTTCCTGCCGGATTTGTGGAGATCGATGAGGGGCCGGTCGCCGCGGCGATCCGGGAATGTCGCGAGGAGACCGGATTCATCATTCGCATTTGCGGCGTGCTGGATGTCTTCGCCGTTTCCGTGGATCCCCGGGGCCCTGCGGTTTTGATTGTATATCGAGGGATCCCGATCGGCGGTTCCCTTCAACCAGGGGATGATGCGCTGGAGGCCGGTTTCTTTCCCCCCGACGGCTTGCCCTCGCCGCTGGTCTTCGCCAGCACACGCCGCGCCCTCTGGCGATGGCGATGCGAGAGGGGGTTCGTGGAAAGGCGGTTTTAAGAACCGGATGCTCGATCATCGTGACCGGCCCTTGGGATACGGGGAGGGAGAGGAAGAATACGCCAGGGGCATCTTCCGAGCTCTCCCGCCGGTTTTGGGGCTGGGGCCTGGCCTGCCTCCCTCCCGAAGGCGCTCGGATCGGACTCGCCTCTCCGCAGGGGCTTTTGGGGGCTGGGAAGACCGCCAGAGGTGGCCTTCTCCGCCCCAAAATCTTTTCCCCATGGCTCGAAGGTCCACGGGATAGGAGGGGGTCCTTCCAACCCGTGGGAGAGATCCCGGGTAGCGGCCTGGGTCAGGGGGATTGGATCCTGGCTTCGGAGCGCTGGCTGAACGCGAGGAGAGCGGGACCCAGGCTGAGCAGGAGGAACAGGAGAAGCCATGGCCCCAAGCTCTCCATCACAAACCGCCAGGGCGGTTGGGGTTGAAAGGCGGCTTCCGCCTCGTCCTCCAGGCGGGCCAGAGAGCGTCCCAGGACCCGGCGCACGCCGTTCTCACAGGAGACGCCCTCCGCGTAAGCCTCCAGCAACCGCCGGAGGCCTCCGGTCCCCTCTCGATCCTGGATATAGCGAACGACCGCCCAGGAAAGCGCATAAGCCTGAGGGGCTCGCAAGGGATCCGAAGGGAAGTCCCCACACAGGCTGGCCAGCGAGACGCCTTCCAGTCGCGGTTCCTGGAGGGCGCGCAGCAGGGCCGGATCGGGCCAGCCTTCGTTCAGCAAGGCCCAACCCTCGTCCAGCCACGCGGGCAATGGCTGCCCCCCTGCTACATCTTCCAGGATCACATGGGTGAGCTCATGGGGGATCAGGCGGCGGAGGGTTTCCAGACCGGCTCCATCCGCGGAGGCGATCAGAATGACCGCTCGCCAGCGGGGGCGAACCTCTCCACCGATCTCCAGCCCGGCCAGGCGAAACGCCGCCCGGGCCAGCTCTCGATCGGCATACCAGAACAACTCGATGGGCTCCGTCGTTCGATAACCCAGAGGCCCCCCAATTCGATCCAGGCTTTGACGGGCCAGCTCCAGCGCCGAACGGGCCAGCCCGGGATCCCCGGCGTGCCAGTAAAGTCGGAGAGGGCCCGCGGAGATCGTGCGCCAGGCCACTCGATTGTCCAGATACCGCACGGTCCGCCGCTCGGTCGACCACCAGTTCCCATCTCGATCCTGGACTTCCCACCAGAACGTGAGAGGCGCGAAGGGCGGCAGAGGATCCCGACGCAGATCCCGTTCGTGAAGGATTTGAGATGGGGTCTGGGATCCCAGAACTATCCGCACGCGTTGAGGGAGCTCCATGTCGGGGAGGGTGTAGTAGAGAATCGCTTCAACGATGGGAAAGGGGCTTTCGGGCTCTAAGATAAAACGCATCCGCTGGCCGAAGGTGTAATCGAGCTCCACCCGGGCTGGAAGCGGGGTCTGAGCTTCGAGAGCGGGAGAGAGCGGCAGAAGCCCCAGAAGCCCCAGCGCCATCCATCCGGGCGATCTGGGGGCGAGAAGCCTGAACTTTTTGAGAAAGGCAGGGATTTTTGCGATCATCCGATCGGTTTCCATCTCCGGGAGAATTGCTTCTCCCCTCCTGGCAACCCCTTCGGGCTGCGGGGGAAATCGTAAGGGTGAGACATGCCCCACTCTAAAAATCCCTGGACGGGGGAAATCCATGATAGGAGTTACGCCGCTGGCTTCCTCGAGTTGTGTTTATCCCCGCAACCAGGCGATCCACAGGCTGAGGGTGAGGGGGCTTAACAGAGTAGAAAGGAAGATAATCCCCGCGATGGTGCGAGGGTAGACACCGAATTCGACCGCCATCACCACGCTGGAGATAGCGGCGGGCATCGCGCTTTCCAGCAATCCAGCCTGTCGGGCCGGTCCTTCCAGCCCCCAGACATGGGCAAGGGGGATGGCCACCAGCGGAATGACCGCCAGACGCAGGAAAGTTCCCAGACCCATTAGGAGCCATCGGTTCTCCAGTTGGATATGGGCCAACTCCAGGCCGAGCACCATCAGGAGGACCGGGATAGCACCCCGGCTGAGCAGGGAGATCCCAGCTTCAACGGGCTCCGGAGGCGCCCATCCGCTGAGGCGCACCAGGGCGGCCAGCAAAGCGGCATAGAAGCTGGGCAGGATCAGCATGGATCTCCACCCGGTCCGGCTGCCGGTGTGCACCGCCATCAGCACGCCGAGGGTGTTCAGAAGGATGTTGTTGGTCATGAAATAAAGCACGGCCCGGGCGAGGGCGGCTTCGCCGAAGGCTCGCTGGACCACGCCCAGCCCATAGCTTCCTGCGTTGACGAACATCGCCGTCAGCATCAAGGCTGTCCGTTCCGATGCGGAGAGCCCCAGGGCCAGGCTGAGGAGAAGCCCGAGGCCGCCGGCGATCAGAGGGATGGAGATCGAAAATCCCAGAAAGCGCACCAGCTCCTCCCCGGTGATATCCGAACGGGCGAGGGAAATGTATACCAGGGAGGGATTGAGAATGTAAAAAGAAACGCGCGCCAGGGGGTGCGGGGGGATGTTCAACCAGCGCCCCGCCAGCCAGCCCGCCGCGATCGCCAGGAGGACCGGCGTGAGGTCATGAAAAAGGATCTCGGGGACGAGGCGAAGGATCACTCGGGAATGCTCCTGAGATCAGCGCCGGCGGCGCCGCCTGCGATCTCGATCTTCTTCATCCTCTTGGTCTTCCTCTTCTTCTTCCTCCAGCTCTTCGAATCCCAGCCTCTCCTTCTCCCACCATGTCAGCCAGTCTTCCGCTTCCTCCTCCTCGGCCTCTAGATCCATCTCCAGGAGAGGCATGAAGGTCTCTGCGCCCTCCAGCAGCTCCAGCTCCTCCAGCGCCTCATCCGCCAGCGCGGCCAGATCCTCATCCTCCCCCTGGGCGATTGCCGTCAGGATCTCGCGGGCCCGTGGGCCTCCGATTTCCCCCAGCGCCCAGATCGCCGCCTCCTGGATTTCCGCATCCCCTTCCTCGATCAATCGCTCCAGGATGGGAACGGCCTCCCGGATCCCGATCTCGCCGGCGGCAACCACCGCCTCATATCGCACAGCCGGGCTGGGGCTGCGCAACGCTTCCATGACATAGGGCGCCCAATGGGTCTCGCCGGTCCGACCCATGGCAAAGAGGGCGCTGACCCGCATCCGCTCATCCGGATCCGCGTAAGCCCGTTCGATCATCCGCGGGAGATCCGGTTCCAGGGTGTTCCCCAGCGCTTCCAGCGCCCGCCGCCGCACCTCCAGAGGCTCGGCAGGGTCATAGAAGGCCTGGCGCAGCGCATCGATGGCCGGTCGCACGGCCGAGAGGGGGATTTGTTCCATAATGCAGGCGTTATAGAAATAACGTCCCAGGCCGATGGCCGCACGGGCGCGGACCTCCATGGCGGGATCCTTCTCGAAAAGTTCGAAGAACCGGCGCATCAGTTGAAGATCCTGATCCTCATACCATAGTCCATCAATGGCCATTGCCCGCACTTCGGGATCCGGATCGCTCAGGGCCATGCGGAAGACGCGACCGAAGTCCACCTCCATATTTTCTTCGCTGATGTCCACCAGATGGCTGATGATCGCTCGACGCCGCGCCGTCGATAGCGTGAGCCAGACCTGAGCGACCTGGATCAATTCCTCATCGCTCAGATCAGAAAGCCAGTGCAGGCGAGGGATCGAGAGCGGGGTCGTTTCATCCTTCAAGTGAGCCAGCAGGGTTTCCACCGACGGCATCTGGAGCCTCCTTATCCATTCATACCAGGAATCAACCTCCAATTCCAGGCCGCTTCCTGTTTCCTGCATTCATTTTAGCGCAGCTTGTCCCCCATCCCTTTGGTGGGGGTGGGGGACCCGAGAGAAGAGAGACGCCATGGGCCACTTTAGGCGTCGATTCGAATCCCAGCGCCTTTGGGAGGGAAGGGAGCCAGGCCCCTCCCCCCTTTCTCCTCCCTCCCCAAGGCCCCACGGGCCCTGGGGAGGGGGGAGAAAAAATCTTCTTGGGGCT
>NZ_JANWXB010000409.1 GCF_025055495.1 Thermoflexus sp.
GCCCGCCCACCTGATGGATCCAGTCTGGGGAGGGATCGCCGAACGACCCGGTGTCTGGAATTTCTCCAGGCACGCTCTCAGGCGAAGGCCGGAGAGCCAGGTGTTCCGGAAGTATCTCCGGAACCTTTACCTGTGATTGGAGAGGAGCGACGATGGCGAGCTTCGATGAGGTCATTGGAGAGCTTCTTTCTCTGGCGGAGCGACAGGGTTACCTCACCGTCACGGATATCCTGGAGATCTATCCGGAAGCGGAGGAATCCCCCGAGGAGCTGGACGAGATTTGCCTGTGGCTGCAGGAGACGGGCATTGAGCTCTACGATGATACCCGGATCAACATCGAGGAAGAGGAACGGTTCCTTCGGGAGATCGAGGAGGAAGAGGAGGAGGAAACGGAGGAACACTTCGAGACCAGTGATGTGGTCCTGGGGGAGGATGATGATCTGGCGGACATCGATGTGGATGACACGGTAGGGCTTTATCTGAAGGAGATGGCCCGCGTCCCCCTGCTGACCAGCGAAGAGGAGGTGCGGCTGGCCCGGCAGGTGTTCCGCGGGCAGCAGGCCGCCCGGCGGCTCCGGGAATCCCAGCGTCTCTCCCCTCAACAGCGGGTCCGCCTGGAGCGGCTGATGGAAGAAGGCCGCAAGGCGCGGGAGCATCTCATTAAAGCCAACACCCGTCTGGTGGTGAGCATTGCCAAGAAATACATGGGCCGTGGGGTTCCGTTCCTGGATCTGATCCAGGAGGGGAACCTGGGGCTGATGAAGGCGGTGGAGAAGTTCGATTACCGGCGGGGTTACCGTTTCAGCACCTACGCCACGTGGTGGATCCGCCAGACCATCACCCGGGCCATTGCCGATCAGAGCCGCACCATCCGGGTTCCGGTCCACATGAGCGATCGGATCCGTAAGCTGTATCGGGTGGCCCACGAGCTGGAGCAGAGCCTGGGCCGCAAGCCGACGGCGGAGGAGATCGCCGCCGAGCTGGGGGTGGATCCCCGAAAGGTGGAGTGGATGTTCCGGGTTTCCTGGCAGCCCCTGAGCCTCGAGAACCCGGTGGGGGAGGACGAGGAGGACGAGCTGGGTTACTTCATCGAGGATGAGTCCTCGCCCTCTCCGAACCAGATCGCCTACCAGAACCTGCTCCGGGAGAAGATCGAGGAGATCCTTTCCACCCTGAGCCCCCGAGAGGCCCGGATCCTGCGGCTGCGGTTTGGCTTAGTGAACGGGCGTTGCTACACCCTGGAGGAGGTGGGGAAGAAGTTCGGGCTGACACGGGAGCGCATCCGGCAGATCGAAGGGCGTGCCCTCCGTCGACTGCGCCACCCGCGTCGGAGCCGCCAGTTGCGAGAGTTCTTGACCTAAAAGGGTTTCCTTCCCCCTGCGGGAGGCTTCCGAGACCGGACCGGCCGCCAGAGGCGCCGGTCCGGTTTTATTTCTCGAGAAATGAAGAGGCCGCTTCCAACCAGGAAGCGGCCTCTCCCGGCGGGCCGTCGCGGATCAGCGTTCACCGGAGGTGATGCGACGGCCCGCCTCCTTCAGGTCTGTCCGACGTTTTTCGTCCATGTCGCATCACCTCCTTTCTGTGGGATGGCGCATCCGGAAGGCGCAGGCGTCGAGGCGAGGAGGGCAGGTGGCCCGCGCCTGTAACAGGTTGATCATGCACGGAATCGGCTCGGATGTCAACTTCGGATCCTGATCTCGCATCCGTTCAGAACACAGCCCATTCGGTCCCCTCTTCGACACGCTGGCTCGGGTGGAGGGTTGGGTATATAATATCATCAGATGCTGATATGATGATATGTGGAGCATCCGATGCTGAGGATGGCCTATCCGAAGACTTACGAGTTGCAGGCCAAATTCTTTCGCGGCTTCGCGGACCCGTCGCGCCTCGCGATTCTGGAAGTATTACGGGGCGGGGCGCTCACGGTAAGCGAAATCGTGCGGGCCACCGGCTTGACCCAGTCCAACGTATCGAATCACCTCGCTTGCTTGCGCGATTGCGGGCTGGTTGTAACCCGGCGGCAGGGGAAATTTATTTACTACGAATTGAGCGACCCTCGCGTGGAGCAATTGCTTCGCCTGGCGGATGAGCTGCTCGCCGGGATTGCGAAGGGCGTTTACGAATGCACACGTTACACGGCCGAGGAGCGCGGACATGGCTAAAACTCAACTCCTTGAAGTGCCCATCCAGGGCATGGACTGCGCCGAGTGCGCCCTGCACGTTCAACAGGCCATCGCCGACTTGCCCGGGGTCGAGTCGGTCCATGTCCTTTTGTCCTCCGAGAAGGCCATCGTCCGGGTGGATCCCACCCGGGTGGATTGGTCGGCGATCCGTAAAGCGGTGGAGAGCGCAGGCTATTCAATCCCCGACTCCGCCGTGCCATCGGCTGCTTCCGCAGGCGCTTTCACCCGCCGCGTGCGGATGTTGCTGGCCCTCGTGTTCAGCGGGGTCCTGATCATCGTGGTCGCCGGGGAATGGCTGGGTCTGTTCGAGAAACTGAATGAGCTTGTTCCTCTCCCCATCGGCGCTGCCTTCGTCATCGTGGGTGGCTTCCCGGTCTTTCGCAATGTCGTGCGGGCTGCCCTGAAGCGGCGAATCACCGCCCATGCCCTGATGACGACCGGTGCCATGGCCGCTCTCGCTGTCGGCGACTGGGTGGCGGCGGCGATCGTGGTGGTGTTCATGCGGGTCGGCGATGCCATAGAGCGCTTCACCGCTGAAGGCGCTCGTCGCGCTGTGAAAGAACTCATCGCCATGGCGCCGCAAACCGCCCGCGTGGAACGCAACGGCGCGGAGGTGGAAGTGCCGGTGACGGAAGTGCAGGTGGGCGAAATCGTGGTCGTTCGCCCAGGAGAGAGGATCCCGGTGGATGGCGAGGTGATCGCCGGACATGCCACCGTGGATCAATCCGCGATCACCGGCGAGTCCATGCCCGTGGAAGTGGCGAGGGGTTCGCATGTTTTCGCGGCCACCATTGCAAAGCTGGGCAGTCTGCGGGTGAAAACGCTGCGCGTGGGCGCGGATACCACGTTCGGGCGCGTAATCAAAATGGTGGAGGAGGCGGAAGCCCATCGGGCCGATGTCCAGCGCCTCGCCGATCGGTTCAGCGCGTATTACATGCCGGTGGTGGCTGGGATCGCCGCTCTGACCTTCCTCATCAGCCGCAACCCCCTGGCCGCCGCCGCCGTCCTGGTCGTGGCATGTTCCTGTTCCTTCGCCTTGGCCACGCCGGTGGCGATGCTGGCCTCCATCGGCGCCAGCGCCAAGCGCGGCGTGCTGATCAAGGGCGGCAAGTATCTCGAAGCGCTGGCGCGCGCGGACGTCGTGCTGGTCGATAAAACCGGCACGCTCACGCTGGGGCGACCTCAAATCACCGATGTGGTTCCGCTGAACGACATGTCCCCGTCCGAAATCCTTGCTCTCGCCGCTTCCGCTGAACGCTACTCGGAACACCCCCTCGCCGAGGCGGTTCGGGAGGCGGCCCGCGCTCAACATCTGCCGCTTGCCGACCCCCAGGACTTTGAGGTCATTCCCGGCATGGGCATCCGGGCAAGGGTGAATGGCCACCGGGTCACTATCGGCAACCGCCGGTTGGTTCCGGCGCCGGAATCCCTGCCTCTCGCCCGACAGCTGGAGGAGCAGGGCAAGACGCTCCTTTGGGTCGCCCTGAACGGGGAGCTGGCGGCTATCCTCGCGGCCGCCGACACGCTCCGCCCCGAGGTCCCCGCCGCCCTCGCTGAACTGCGCGCCCTCGGCATCCAGCGGGTGGAACTGCTCACGGGCGACAACGAACGGGTTGCTGCCGCGCTGGCTGGAAAACTCGGCGTGCCCTATCGAGCGAATCTGTTGCCCGAGGACAAGATCCAGGTGGTGAAAGATTATCAGGCGAAAGGGCACGTGGTGGTGATGATCGGGGACGGTGTGAACGACGCGCCCGCGCTGGCCCAGGCGGACGTCGGTATCGCCATGGGCGTGGCGGGGACAGACATCGCCATGGAAGCCGCTCACATCGCCCTGATGCGGGAGGACTGGAGGCTGATCCCCGAGGTTTTACGGATTGCCCGGCGCACGATGGGGGTGGTCCGGATGAACCTCGCCTTCACCGCCATCTACAACCTGGTCGGCTTGACGCTGGCTGCCCTGGGCATCTTGCCGCTCACCCTCGCGGCGGCCGCCCAGTCCTTGCCGGATCTGGGGATCCTGGCCAATTCCGCACGGCTGTTGCGACAGGGTCATGGATCCGCTTAGCCGTAACCTTCATGGGCTTGGAGCCAGCGCCTCGATCAGCGCTGCCGCTCAAGCGCGAGCCGTCGGGCAGTGAGGATGCGGTTCGCTCTGCCGCTCCACAACCAGAAACAGCGATGGAAAGGAGGGGATCACCGATGAACGTTCTTCTGTGGATCCTGCAAGTCGTGTTGGGTGTCTATTTCTTCATCACCGGGATTGTCCATTTCATTGTGCCACCCGGCCTGCCTGCGCCGATGGCCTGGATGTATGAGCTACCCCCTGCCTTACATTACCTGAGTGGCACGGCTGAGATCTTGGCCGGACTGGGGCTGATCCTGCCCGGTCTCACCCGCATTCAGACCCGTCTGACGCCTCTGGCGGCCCTCGGGCTGGTGCTGGTCATGCTGGGCGCGGCGGTCTGGCATTTCCTGCGCAATGAGTTTCCCAGTATCTTTATGAACCTGATCCTGGCTGGGCTCGCGGGTTTCGTGGCGTATGGCCGATGGCGACTGAGTCCGCTGAAGGATAGGGGGAGTTAGCGCTTCGCTTCATCGGCCCCGGGGCCGCCCGTAGAGCCACCAGAAGCGATCCGGTGGGAAGGCGGCCTGTAAGGCCTTTTCCCAAAGGAAAGGACCCGGAGTCCAATTGCGCCGCAGCGTCTGATCCAGAGCCCGCAAGCGGCTCTGGATTTTCCCCATGTCCAATCCCAGACGCTCCCCTTCCTCCAGCAGAAGATCGATTTTTAAACGAATATGAACCTGGGCGGGGTAGCTGGCGGCCGCCTCCTCCGGATGTCTTTCGTAATCCTCCAGATACCAGGCCCAGGCATCCAGGCGGCTGCTCAGCTCCCGTTCCAATTTTTGTTGGTAGCGGTCGCGCTGGGCTTCCCGCACTCGCTCCAGCCGGGCCTTCAGCAGCTCCAGATCGGATCGAGCCCGGGGCGGGAGCTGGGCTTGAAGCGCCTCCAGCCGCCGGAGGCTTTCCAGCAGGCCGCCGAGGCTGAACGATGGGAAGGTGGCGGAGAAAGGGCGGAGAGGCCAGTAAACCAGATCCGAGGCCAGATAGTCCTCGATAATGCCCATCCCCTCCTGGATAAACGTGAGCTCATCTTCCGGTTTCATGGATCCTCCCCGGCTCTGGAATGCCTCCGTCTTCGTTCATCTCCTTCCAACATCGGTGCCCGCCAGAGGGCGAACCCCTCGATGGCTGGAAAGGGTTTGATTACCTCTCCCTCTACTATCCCCAACCCCTGCCCACCCTTGGGCCTCGTGCTTTGTCCGGTGATGAACCGGAGATTGGGGGAACTGAAGCCAGTTCGGAAGGGAATGGCC
>NZ_JANWXB010000280.1 GCF_025055495.1 Thermoflexus sp.
TGCAACTCCACCGGCGAAGCCAGCCATGCCGCCTGCAACGACCCAAAATGCTGCGCGATCCGCTTCAAGCGATGACACCCCACCCCCGGGATCCCCACCCCCGCCCCCCAAAAAGCCCCCGTATGGACCCACCCGCCCAACTCCCACTCGTTTTGGGGGGGGTGCGGCCGCAAACGGCGCCCCCACCCGCCCAAAACTCCTTGCGAAATCGGAGGTGCGATCCGTCCCGAGGAAACCCTACCCAATCCTTTTGGGTGCGGAGCCAGGTGCCTGGCTCTGCACCCAAAGCCCCTGTAGGAGGCCAATTGCGCAACCCCTGAGGTGTAATGTTCATTTCTAAATCTTCTGGCTCAGGAGGGGCCCATGAAAATCCCGGTGACGGTCACGGTGAACGGCCAGGTCTATCAGCGAGAGGTGGAGCCCCGGATGCTTCTGGTGCATTTCCTCCGGGAAGTCCTGGGGCTGACCGGGACCCACGTAGGGTGCGATACCAGCCAGTGCGGCGCCTGCGTGGTCCTGATGGACGGGAAGGCCGTGAAATCGTGCACGGTTTTCGCCGTCCAGGCGGATGGGGCTCAGATCACCACGATTGAGGGGCTGGCGCGGGATGGGCAACTCCACCCGCTCCAGGAAGGCTTCTGGGAGATGCACGGCCTCCAGTGCGGCTTCTGCACCCCCGGCATGATCCTCGCGGCTTACGACCTCCTGCAGCGCAACCCGGACCCGACCGATGAGGAGATCCGTCTGGCCCTGGAGGGCAACTACTGCCGCTGCACCGGCTATCATAACATCGTCCGGGCGGTGCGCTACGCGGCGGAGAAGCTTCGTATGCCAGCCTGAAGGATTCGTTCTCCCCCCATCTATGTCCCGGTAATAAGGAGGGCGGCGATGGCGACGCGCTATTTCGGTGTGGCGATGAAACGGCGGGAGGATCCGCGCTTCATCACCGGGCGCGGCACGTATGTGGATGACCTCACCCTGCCTGGCCTGGTCTACGCGGCGATGGTGCGCAGTCCCCACGCCCACGCCCGGATCCGGGCCATCCGCAAAGAGAAAGCCCTGCAACATCCCGGGGTGATCGCGGTGTTCACCGGGAAGGAGATGGTGGACAGCGGGGTGAAATCCCTCCCCTGCGGCTGGCTGCTCCCCGGGATGAGGCTTCCACCGCATTATCCGATGGCTGTGGATAAGGTCCGCCACGTCGGGGAGATCGTGGCGGTGGTGATCGCCCAAGATCGTTACACGGCGGAGGACGCCGCGGAGCTGGTCGAGGTGGAGTATGAACCCCTCCCGGCGGTCGCCGATGCGGCGAAAGCTCTCCAATCCGGCGCCCCCTCCGTCCATGACGAGGCCCCCGACAATGTCTGCTTCCGATGGTCCATCGGCGATCGGGAGAAGACAGAGGAGGCCTTCCGCCGGGCCCATCGGACGGTGAAGCTGGAGCTGGTCAACCAGCGGCTGATCCCCAACGCCATCGAGCCTCGGGCGGCGATGGCCCAGTACAACCCGGCCACCGATGAATACACCCTCTGGGTGACCAGCCAGAACCCCCACGTCCACCGGCTGCTCCTGGCCGCCTTCGTCCTGGGGATCCCTGAACACAAGCTGCGGGTGATCTCCCCCGATGTGGGCGGCGGCTTCGGCAGCAAGATCTTCCTTTATCCAGAAGAAACGATCGTCACCTGGGCCGCCAAACAGGTGGGCCGGCCGGTGAAGTGGACGGCGCGGCGGCGGGAGAGCTTCGTGAGCGATGCCCACGGCCGCGACCATATCACCGAGGCCGAGCTGGCCGTGGATGAGAAGGGCAAGATCCTGGGGATGCGGGTGAAGACCATCGCCAACCTGGGCGCTTACCTATCCACGTTCGCTCCGGCCATCCCTACCTACCTCTACGGCACGTTGCTCTCCGGCCAGTATGAGATCCCGACGATCTACTGTGAGGTGGCCGGGGTCTTCACCCATACCACCCCGGTGGACGCCTATCGGGGGGCTGGGCGGCCGGAGGCCACCTACGTGGTGGAGCGGCTGATGGACCGGATGGCCCAGGAGCTGGGGGAGGATCCGGCGGAGTTCCGGCGCAAGAATTTCATCCCGCCGGACAAGTTCCCCTACCAGACGCCGGTGGCCCTCCAGTATGACAGCGGCAATTATGAGGGAGCTCTGAACAAGGCGCTGGAGATCGTTAACTACAAAGAGCTGCGCCGGCAACAGGAAGAATGGCGGAAGCAGGGCCGCTACATCGGCATCGGCTTCTCCTGCTACATCGAGGCCTGCGGCATCGCCCCCTCCCAGGTCGTCGGCTCCCTGGGCGCCCAGGCCGGCCTCTGGGAGAGCGCCCTGGTCCGTGTGCACCCCACCGGCAAGGTGACGGTCTACACCGGCTCCCACACCCACGGCCAGGGCCACGAGACCGCCTTCGCCCAGATCGTGGCCGATGAGCTGGGCCTCCCCATCGAGGACGTGGAGATCGTCCATGGGGACACGGGAAGCGTTCCCTTCGGGATGGGGACCTACGGTAGCCGCAGCGCCCCGGTGGGCGGCAGCGCCATCGTCCTGAGCCTCCAGAAGATCAAGGAAAAGGCCCGCAAGATCGCCGCGCATCTCCTGGAGGCCGCCGAGGAGGACGTGGTCTTTGAGGACGGCAAGTTCTACGTGAAGGGCGTGCCGGATCGCTTCAAGACCTTCCAGGAGGTAGCCCTCCAGGCCTATCTGGCCCATAACTATCCGCCCGGCCTAGAGCCCGGCCTGGAGGCCTCCTCCTTCTATGATCCGAAGAACTTCACCTTCCCCTTCGGCACCCACATCGCCGTAGTGGAGGTGGATCCCGAGACCGGGAAGGTGAAGATCCTGCGCTATGTAGCGGTGGACGACGCCGGGCGGATCATCAACCCGCTCATCGCGGAAGGCCAGGTCCACGGCGGCATCGCCCAGGGGGTCGGCCAGGCGCTGTTCGAGAGCGCGGTCTACGATGAGAGCGCCCAGCTCCTCTCCGCCTCCATGCTGGATTACGCGCTCCCCCGGGCGGACGATCTGCCGTCCTTTGAGATCGACCACACGGTGACGCCCTGCCCTCACAACCCGCTGGGGGTGAAGGGGATCGGCGAGACGGGCACCATCGCGGCGACCGCGGCGGTGGTCAACGCGGTGATGGATGCCCTGGCGCCCTTCGGGATCCGGCACATCGATATGCCGCTCACCCCGGAGCGGATCTGGCGGGCCATCCAGGAGGCCCGCGCGGCCTGACCTGTCCGGGCGGGAAGGGCCGGGGGCCCGTCCCGCCCCGCCCCCAGCCCAACCGGAGAGGAGGGGGCGATGTATACGGCGGCCATTGATTAAAATAGGGCGACGAC
>NZ_JANWXB010000303.1 GCF_025055495.1 Thermoflexus sp.
CCTTTTATCGGATCCGCCCAGAAGGTTGTCCGTAGCGTGTTTCATGGTTGGAGGGATAGCCGAGGGCGTGCTATCCCACAGGCCAGCGAGGTCGTTGCCTTTCTGCATATTCATTTTATTCAACCCGGGGGTTACGCGGCGGCATGGAGAGGGGGATCAAAAAGATCTCAGCCCGCTGGGATTTTTCCGTGGTGCCCCGATCTTGGGGGCCGGGGAGGTCACCGTTGGCGGCCTCCCTGGCCCCAAACCCCCTCCTTATGGGGAGAGAGGAAGGGTTGTTTCCTCACAGGGGTTGCCAGGGGGCTGTAGGATCCTCCAGAGGGCGCCAGCGAGGGCCTTCCCGGGTATCCTGAACCTCGTATCCCAGCGCCTGGATCCGTTTGCGCAACGCATCGGCTGTCGCCCAGTCCCGTCGCTGTCGCGCCGCCTCCCGTTCCCGGATCAGGGCCACGACCTCCGGTGGCAGGATCGGTCGAGGGAAGCCGGGCGCTCCGGGCGGGGGCTGCGCTTCGATCGGCGGCGGGATCCGGATGTCCCCTAGCCAGGCCATGGGGAATGCTTCTCCAGCCTCCACCTCCCGTGTTCCATCCGCGCGTATGATCGTTACCCGACCCAGGCCCAGCACCTCGACGACCCCTTTCTGGAAATCAAACACCGCCATCGTATGTTCGTCGATACCTAAGATCAC
Organism: Thermoflexus sp.; assembly: GCF_025055495.1. Lineage (GTDB taxonomy): Bacteria > Chloroflexota > Anaerolineae > Thermoflexales > Thermoflexaceae > Thermoflexus. Next base: position 689 of record NZ_JANWXB010000303.1, read on the forward strand.
CACCTCCGGGGGGAGGAACCGACGCATCGCCTCAAATCGCTCGCGCCCCATAAAACACCGACTGGTGTCCACTTCTGCGCCGCCTTCCTGGTTATTCCAATGGGAAACAATGGCCAGCTGGAGGCCAAAGTCCCCGAACAGATCCAGGCCGCGCACCCAATGGGGGTCATGGCCGGCCTTATAAATCTCATAAACCGGGATCGCCCAGGCGCTGACGGCGATGGCCGCTGCGCTGGCCAGCCCCAGAGAGGCCCCCTGCCGATGGCGGGCCAGAAGATATCGCCAGGCCACGCTTCCCGACAGCTGTCGGATCGCATAAGTTGGGCTTCCCGGGCCCATAAAAATGTAATCCGCTTCGAGAAGAGGGGCGACCAGGTAGGGATCATCGGGACTGAGAGAGGTTCCCCGTTTGCGAGCCGGGATCACCAGGACGCGAGGACGAAACTCCATGAGGCGCTCCCGGATGAACTCCGCCACTCGTCCAGCCACCCGTGCGGAGTTCAACTCGAAACCGGCCGGGGTCTCCAACACGGCGACCTTCACCGGGGGCTCGAAATCCGCCATCGCCGCCGCATGTCCCCGCCGCCCGGCCGACGCGATCTCCCCGGAGCCGAACAATACGATCTTGCCGGGACGCGAAGCTTCCCCCGGGATCGGATGGGATGGAGCCCTGCAGAGATCCAATGCGTCTCCCCCCAGCGATGCCGTTCTCCAGCGTTCGGAATTTCAACGGGAGTTACGCCATTGGGGCCTGCCGAACCGGGCAGGATAAGTCCACCTTCTTGGCTTCCTCCGCCCCACGACCCAAAGGGCCGTGGGGCGGAGGAAGGATCTCTTTAGAGACGGAACAGGCACCTTCGACGCCGCCCCTGAAGCCTCCCGAGGAAGCGAACGACGTAACTCTTAATTCAGAATAACACGCTTCATACCATTCGACCACTTTTTGTCTTTCACGCCTTCGAAAATCATTTTAAAATCCCGACATCCAAGCTATTATCGATCAACATATACCCAAAAGTTAGATTGCAATTAAAAATGAGATCATTAGCATTATTCAATTTGACAGCATACGAAATTTATGATTTACTTAAAGTAAGATCAAATCTCGCTTTACGTCCTTCGGAGGTGGGCGATGAAGGAGACACGAGCGGGCATGCGGATTGCGGGGGCTTCCATCGCCTGGATTGTGCTGTATGGGGCCCTCTGCGGAGTGACCGCGCTGGTGCCGATTTTCCCCTATGTCGGCGGCGGAGGCTATGTGCCCCTTCAGAACGTGTTCTCCGCCATGGCTCCGTTGTTGCTGGGCCCTCTGGGAGGATTTGTCGCTGCCGTGCTGGGTGGATTGATCGGGATGTTCATCGCCCCAGCAGCCTTCCCTCTCCAACTGGTCGATGTGATCCTTACCGGCGCCCTGCCAGCTCTGTTCGTTGCCCTGGTCATTCACAACGATCGCTGGTGGAAGTATGCGGTGCCTCTGGCGGTGCTGGTGGGGATCTTCGGCACCCTGTTCCCCTTCTACGTGCCAGGCCCTGCGGCGGGATTCAGCTATCCGCCTCAGCCGACTCAGTTCCTCCTCGCAGGCTATTATTGGATCATCCCCCTGATCGTCCTGGCCACGCCGCTGGGCCGTCGCCTCTTCCCCACCTGGGCCCGATCCAGCGATCGACGGCTCCGCTACCTGGGCATCTTCTTCAGCTATTATATCGGCATGCTGCTCTGGTTCCTTCCCTGGTCCCTCCCCTACTGGTATGTCTTCAAATACGAAGTCGCTCTGGGGATCGCCACCTACATTGGATATACGTGGTGGGTGCCTGCCTTCGCGGCAGTGACCACGATCATCACCATCCCGCTCCTGGAAGCGCTGTCCCGGAGCGGTCTGCCCCGCATCCCCGATGCGCTGTGGTAAAATTCCCATCCGTCCGGGGATGGGAACCATTGTTGCATCCATCCTGATTTGGGATTTTCAGGGAAGGGCCATCGTCTTTTAGCGTGGCTTCTGTCTCTCAACCTCTATTCATAACGGGTCAAGGCCCTGGTGCTTTGTCCAACCCGGAACATGAGATTTTAGAGGACCGAAGCCCGTCCGGAAGGGGATTGACCCTTCCCCCTGAAATCGTTCAGGATCGGGGCTGGGAACCTTCGGCCCCCAGCCCCGATCCTGAAAACCCCCAGATCACAAAAGAAGCATCGTTGGAGGGTTGAGGCAGGATGCCTTAACCCCCGGTTCCCCGAAATTTGGATAAAGCCCCTTTCCGCCATCGGGCCCGGCCAGCGGCGCGTGATTTGAGCACGATCCTCTGCGATTGAATTACGCCGTTGAGGGCCTGCTGGAGGGAGCTGGATCGCCCTATCTATGGATCCCCCTCCCCACGATCCAAAGGGCCGTGGAGAGGGGGGATAAAATATTTTTGGGGCGGAACAGGACGCCGAAGACGCTCCGCTCCACCCCCAAAAGCCCTGAAAGGAGACAAACCGCGTAACTCCGAACTGGATTCAGCTAACGATGTCCGGAATGAATGAGATGAAAAACACGGATGCGATCGTGAAACTCCATGAGGTCACTTTTACTTATGAGGGGGGAGTTGTCGCCCTGCGGGACCTGAACCTGACCGTCCGGCGGGGGGAATTCGTCGTTGTCCTGGGCGCCAATGGGGCGGGGAAATCCACGCTCTGTTATCTGCTCAGCGGGATCATCCCCCACATTTACGGGGGTCGACGCACCGGGGAGGTTCAGGTTGCCGGACGCGATCCATGGGATGACCCCATCTATATCACCGCCCAGCGTTGTGGGGTCCTCCTCCAGGATCCCGAGATTCAACTCTTCATGCCCACCGTGCGGGCGGAAGTCGCCTTCGGGCCTGCCAATCTCCAGGTGCCCCGGGAGGAGATCGAACGCCGTGTGGCGGAAGCCCTGGCCCTGGTCCGGTTGGAAGGCCTGGAAGATCGCAACCCGCGGGATCTCTCCGGCGGGCAGAAGCAGCGCGCTGCCCTGGCCGCCGTGCTGGCGATGCATCCCCAAGTGCTGGTGCTGGACGAGCCCACTTCCCAACTGGATCCGCTGGGACGCTGGGAGGTCGTCCAGGCCCTCCATCGCCTGAAGGCCAGTCGGGATCTCACCATCATCATGACCACGCATGAAACCGATGAGGTGATGGATCTGGCGGACCAGGTCTGGGTTCTGGAGGAGGGTCGATGTGTCCTCGCGGGGACACCGGAGGAAGTTTTCGCGCAACCGGAACGGTTGGAGGCGGTGGGGGTGAAGCCGCCGACTTTAGCCCATGTCTGGATTCACATCGCCCGCCAGAGCGGAGCGCCGATCCTTGGGGATGGTCAGCGATTACGGGATCTGGATGTCGCTCAGGTCGCTCAACAAGCCGCAACCCTGCTCCGCCAGGGCCGGATCCGGCCACGCCCGCTTCCGGATTCCGTCCAACCCCCATCTCCTGCACGTCCCGCGGTGATCGAGGTGCAGGATCTGGTTTATCGTTATCCGGGTTATCCACCGGTGACCGCTTTAAAGGGAGTCAGCCTCACGGTTCGGGAAGGCGAATTCGTTGGGATCATCGGACAGAACGGTTCGGGGAAAAGCACGCTGGTGAAATGCATTGTCGGTCTGCTCCGACCTACAGCGGGCCAGGTGCGCGTGCTGGGCGAGGAGGTGCGGCGCCTTTCGGTGGGCCAGCTGGCCCGACGGGTTGGCCTGGTGCTTCAGAACCCGGATTACCAGCTCTTCACCATCTCCTCCCGCGAGGAAATCCTCTTCGGCCTGCGCAACCTGGGTATCCCCCGCGAAGAGGCGGAGATCCGGGTTCAGGAAGCCCTGCGCTGGGTAGGACTGGAAACGGAAGCAGAGATCTTTCCCTTCCGGCTCTCGTTCGGGGATCGACGGAAGCTGGCGGTGGCCGCTACCCTGGCCCTGGACCCTCAGATCCTCATCCTCGACGAGCCAACGACCGCCCAGGATCATCGGGGCCGCTATCAGCTGGCCGAGCTCGCCCGACGCTTCCGGGAAGAGAAGGGGCGGACCGTGATCATGATCACCCACGATATGGAACTGGTCGCTCGCTACGCGGAGCGGGTGATCGTGATGTGGGATGGACAGATCCTGCTCGATGGAACGCCGGAGGAGGTGTTCGGCCAGACCGAGCTGTTGCATCGCAGCTTTCTCCGTCCCCCCATCGCCCATGAGATCGCCCGGCAGCTTGCTGCTTTTGGAATCCCGCAGCGGGTGCTGACGACTCAGGATCTGTTGACAGTCCTGGGAGGTTGGCCGTGAACGTCCCGTTCCGTTACATTCAGCGTCAGACCATTGTCCATCGCCTGCATCCCTTTACCAAAATGATCTATGTCTTGCTCACTCTGTTGTTGATCCTGATCCCGCTTTATGACATCCGCCATCTCCCGGTGCTGCTGATCTGGCTCGGGCTATCGGCCGCGTTATGGGCGGCGGCGCGCATCGAGGTGGGGCGGTTCGCCGCCTTGCTGAAGATCCTGGCTGGCACCTTTATCTTCCTGATGCTGGCCCAGGGGTTCACTTACCGGCATGGGAAGACGGTTCTGATCAAGTTCGGGGATCTCCATTTCGGCGGCTCGAACGTGGGGGAACTGACGCTGGAGGGCGTTCAGCTGGGCTTCATGCTATCCGTGCGCATTTTAACAGCTGCTTCCTCGCTGCCCCTGCTGGTGATGACCACCTCGAACGCCGAGCTGATGGCGGCCATGAACCAGCTTCGCCTGCCCAAAGTGATGACGTTCATGTTCGTCAGCGCTCTCTCTTTCACCTCATTGATTTTCGAGATGTGGAACAACATCGTGGACGCCCAGAAACTCCGGGCCTTTGATATTGACCGGATGGAGCCGATCACCCGCCTGCGCAGGGCCTATGTGCCGATCATCACCCCCCTGATCCTGCTTCTCTTCCGCAAGGCCAACGATTTCCAGATCGCCCTGGAAACCAAGGGGTTCGGCTCACCTGGCCGTCCTACAGAGATCCAGACACTACAGATGAAACCCATTGATTTCCTGGCGATCGGGATCTTCGTGGCCGTCTTCATCCTGTGCAACCTATTACGTTTCCGCCTGTGAGCTTCTTCATCAAGGCAGTGCTCAACGACGAACCGGTTGGATGCCGTAACCGATGTCCTCTCTTCCCTGCATTCTCCTTTCATGAGGCCTGAAGGGTCTTGGGGAGAGGGGATCGATCCATTATCAAGGGCCGCGGTGCTTTGGAGTTGGGGCGAGGGGAGAACAAAGCGCGTAGGGCAGCGGGCCAAAGCCGTCTTACGGGTTCCTCGGCTTGGCCTCAAGGGCGATCTGGATGGCCTGGGCCCGGATGATCAGCTCAGGGCCCAGCATGGCCCGCATGATCGGGGTGATGATCGGCATGGTGTAAATCACCATGACGGTGATCGGATCGCCCTCATAAATCGCCGGGGTGGGCGAAAGTTGGTTCGGCGCGACGATCACCGCGATCCGGCTGGGGTCTACCAGGGAGAAGGGGATCCAGCGGGTCTCGCTCAGGGCGCGGGTGTAGGCCCGATACTGGACATTCTTGGGATCATCGCATCCGACTTCTGGATCGGCGTCCAGGGATAGAGGGCTACTGGGATTGAGACAATATGGGTTCACCGCCGCATATAAAGCCCCTTCGGCGGCAGCGTCATGGATGGCCAGCCAGACCACGAAGGACCGCCCCAGATCGATGAGCCCCATGACCAGCAGGAGCAACAAGGATCTGCACCTCCCTCTGAAAGATGGGGAACATGGCTCGCTGCCTCCATCATCGGCCTCTTTAACCAGCTTTACCAGACCTTCGTAGAAGGCCTATAATCCATCCCCAGGGGCCAGGAGCCTGACAGCAATCCCAAGAGAGACCATCCGGCCACATCCCGATCTGGAGGAGCTCCTATGCGCGCCATGTTTCTTCCACATCCGGCGAAGTCCCCTGAGGAGCTGCCTGCTGAAGGCTGGCGCGAGGTATCCCTTCCCCACCAATGGACCCTGGACGGCATCGAGGCCGAAGTCGGATGGTATCGCTTGGATCTGCCCGCAGCGACCGGGGCGCGGCGCTGGGCTCAGGTGCTGGCCGATTATTTCGGCGAGGCCTGGGCGGATCGAAGACCTCTCGGAAGCCACGAGGGCTACTTCGAGCCCTGGTGGCTGGAGCTGCCCCGCGAGCCTCACACCCTGTGGCTGCGCGTGGCCGCTCCGAAGGAGCCCTACGGAACCGTGTGGCCGCGCCTGAAACGCCAGATCAAGGGGATCTTCGGCCAGCACGACTGCCGACCCGGCGGCGTCACGCCCCGCGGTCAGGAGAAGGGCACCGGTGGGCTGTGGGGCGGGATCACGGTTTTCGAAACCGGGCCGATCGCGTTGCTGCACGGGACCCCTTTCGCCTTCCCTCAGCCCAAGGGCTGGCGGCTCCAGGTGGAACTTGCCCTCGACACCCAGCAGGCAGGCCGATCGGAGATCCGCCTCTCGCTCCGCCCGGAGAATTTCCAGGGAGAGCCTCTGACCACCGTCCGCACGATCGACCTACCCCCGGGACGATCCTCGGTTTCCCTGATCTGGGATCTCCCGGATCTTCCGCGCTGGGAGATCTGGGAGCGGGGGTTTCCGCACCTTTACCGGCTGGAGGTTGCTCTGGACGATCGACGGCTTGAGGTTCCCCTGGGCTTTCGAACCCTCTCCCAGGAAGGCCCCTGGTTCCTCCTGAACGGCCGTCGGGTCTTCCTGCGGGGCACCAACATCATCCCGACCCAGTGGCTGGCCGCTTACACCCCCGAGGACGCCGCCCGCGATGTCCGGCTGCTGAAGGAGGCGAACCTCAACGCCGTCCGGGTGCACGCCCATCTGACCCATCCCGCTTTCTACGACGCATGCGATCGCGAGGGGATCCTGGTGTGGCAGGATTTCGCCCTCCAATGGGGCTATGCGGAAGATGAAGCCTTCGCCCAGGAGGCCGTGCGCCAGGCCCGGGCGATGGTGCGGCATTTCGGCGCTCATCCTTCGATCTTCCTCTGGTGCGCCCACAACGAACCCACCCACAACCGGCAAACCTTGGCTCCGGTAGTGGCCGCGACCCTCCGCGCCGCCGATCCCACCCGTCCGGTGAAAGAGGCCTCGGACTTCCGGGAGCACGCTTATCCCGGCTGGTATTGGGGACACTGGCGGGATTTCCAGGCGCTACCTGGGGCGCCGCTGCCCTCCGAGTTCGGCGCCCAGGCCCTCCCGCGCGCCGAGCTGCTCCGCCGGGCCCTGGGGGAGGACGCCTGGCCTCCTCGGTGGGAGACCTGGGTCTATCACAATTTCCAGCCCGAGCAAACCTTCCGCATCGCCGGGATCGAGATGGGCGAGAGCCTGGAAACGTTCGTGGAGAACAGCCAGCGCTATCAGGCCCGGCTGATCGAGTTCGCCGTTCACGCCTACCGGCGGGCGAAAGGCTCCATCGTCGGCTACTTCCACTTTATGTTTGTGGAACCGTGGGAAGGCATCACCTGGGCCGTGCTGGATGTGGAGCGGGTCCCCAAGCGAGGCTATTTCGCCCTCCAGCAGGCCTCCAGCCCGGTGCTCGTGTCGATCGTCCCGTATGTGGAACGGGGCGGGGTGGGCCAGCCGCCCTTCCGGGAGATATGGGTGATCTCGGATCTGGATCGACCGGCTTCCCTCCGGGTTTCCCTCCGCCTGGAAGGGCCCGTGTCGCTCCCTCTGGGCGAGATGACCGTGGATCTGGCGCCTCAGGAGGTCCGCTGCCTGATGAACGTGATGGAGCTCTTCGAGGCCCCGCTGGAGAGCCGGGAGGCGCTGGACGCGGCGGAGTCCATGATGCGGCAACTGCCTCCCGGTCGGTATCAGGTGATCGCCGAGGCCTGGGAGGGGGATCGCCTCTGGTCCCGGCATATCATCGAAATCGAATACCTGGAGCCGCTCGTGCGGGAGGAGGGAGGGTTCTGGTAAAGCGGATCCCTCTCTGTGCCCTGAACCTCTTCTCCGCTTTCGCTGGGGAGAAGGATGAAAACGGCGATCGGGACCGCGGCCTTCGGCCGCGCCCGACCCCATCTTGACGCGCCCTGGGCAACCAGAGCGATGGATCCGATGGGGCGCCTTCTCCCGAAGAGCAGGTAGGGCTCCTCCTTCCCTTCTCCCCCTTCCCCGAGGCCCCAAGGGTCTCGGGGAGGGGGGAGAAAACACCGTCTATCCCCGCAAGCGCAGGGACCATCTCCCGAACTTCGGGAGAGCCTGACGGGTTAAAGTTACCGACGATAAAGGACGCATGGGCCCATGCGGCCCACCGGGCGGAGATGGTGGGCCACGAAGTTTTCCACCTGGGCAGGCCGCAGGATCCAATCCCATTTCTCCCAGCACACCGTCCGGATCCGGCCCGTCCGGATCGCGGCGATCACCTCCTCCTGCCCGTGACGGCCAAAGGCAGTCGCCAGGGGGAGATCAAAAGGCGTTGGGTTACGCAGCCCCGTGAGCAGATAATAAAATCCTGCGAAACCATAAAGCAAGAACACCGGCTCCTCCTCGCGAAGGGAAGCCAGGGCGGCGATGTCCTGTCTCACGCCCTCCCGGAGACCCGGATCGATCAGCGCCCCCCGGAAGTGCGGAAGGTCCGATACCACCAACCGGCCCTGGAGAGCCCGTATCGGAACCCGGACGAGAACCGCCGTTAGCAGCCCGATCACGCCGATGGCCACGAGGCTTGCGGTCCCCCATCGGAATCCCCTTCCCCATCGATCCCCCAGCCGCGTCCAGCCTTCCGCCAG
>NZ_JANWXB010000192.1 GCF_025055495.1 Thermoflexus sp.
GAAAGATTTTTTCTTCCTCTCCACGATCCAGAGGGCCATAGGGAGGAGGGGCTATGGCCTTTCGGACGGACTTCGGTTCCTCAAACCCCCGGTTTATGACTGGACAAAGCAAGAGGGCCGTTCCCGTATTTGGGGTGAACAGGGATGTCCTCGGCAGCTCTGTCCGCCCCAAAATCCATCTATCCCGCTGCGCGTAGCCTGAAGGATCGAAGGGAAGAGTTCGCCCAGTCCAATCCGCGCGTCCATCCCGCGCATCCGATGATACAGGGCGAATGGGACCGCTTTCGTCACCCCGTTTGTCCCCCAGAGGGAGAGTAGCCTGTAGCGTTATCCCAAAGATAACCCAAGTCTTGCGTTAAGATTTCCCAAACCTCTTGTGCGAGTGGAGGGAACTCATATAATGGAGGCGTAGAGTGGTGTAAAGTGGAGGAGAGTGGTGGGGCCGAGAGGCCGGCGGAAGAACGAGATGGAGCAGCCCGTGCTTCCCCTGGGGGATTTCCCGATGTTCCTGGGGGAGTATCGGCATGGGATCGACGCGAAGGGACGGATGTTCCTCCCAGCGCGTTACCGTTCGTTTTTTGGAACGGGGGCGGTGCTCACTAGAGGCCTGGAGCCCTGCCTGTATCTGTTTACGCTTCCCGAATGGCGGCGGGTCGCGGAGCGGATCAGTCAGTTGCCTCTCACCGCCCCGGAGGCCCGGGAATGGCGCCGATTCTTCTTCGGCGGGGCCTTCGAGGTGATCCCCGATGAGCAGGGTCGGATCCTCATCCCGGCCTCTCTCCGGGCTTATGCGGGCCTGGAGAACCAGGCAGTCATTGTGGGGGTTCACACGCATCTGGAGATCTGGTCCCCTCTGGCCTGGCAGGAGATCTTAGAACGCTTTCAAAATGGCCGCATTCCGCCCGAGCACTGGATGAGGCTGGAGATCTAACGGCAGTGCTTATCTCACCGAATCAAATCCACAGCCTCCCAGTCCGAGGGGGAGTGGGGAAGGGCGGGATCCAAGGGGAAAGGCTATTCCGATGGGGCTTCGATATCCATCGGCGGTTAGGCACTGCCCAAGACATCTGCGGACGGGCGACGCCGCCTGAGGCAGCGTCGCCCGTCGCGAAAATTCACCCGCTCGACAGCGATCCACGATGCATATTCCGGTTTTGCTTCGCGAAGTGCTGGAGGGTTTGAAGGTTCGACCCGGCGGCGTGTATATCGATGCCACAGTTGGTGGGGGAGGGCATGCGGCGGCCATCCTGGAGCGCTCCGCGCCGGATGGCCGTCTGTTAGGGATGGATCGGGATCCAGAGGCCCTGGCGCGTGCGCGGGAACGTCTGCGTCCTTTCGGCGAGCGGGCTGTTCTGGTCCAGGGCTCCTATGCGGAGCTGCGGCGGATCGCCGTGCGTTATGACTTCCTGGAGGTCGATGGGATCCTGTTCGATCTGGGGCTTTCCTCATGGCAGCTATCGGATCCCCATCGAGGGTTCAGTTTTCAGATCGAGGGCCCGCTGGACATGCGTTACGATCCCAGCCAAGGGATCCCGGCGGCGGAGATCGTGAACCGGTGGCCGGAGAAGCAGCTGGCGGAGGTCATCCGTCGATACGGGGAGGAGCGGTTCGCCCGACGGATCGCGCGGGCGATTGTGCGGAATCGACCGATCCGAACCACGACGGAGCTGGCCGAATTGATCGCGCGGGTGGTAGGCCGGGGGCGGGAAGACCAACATCCGGCCACCCGGACGTTCCTGGCGTTGCGCATTGCGGTCAATGAGGAGCTTCAGGCCCTGGAACAGGCCCTTCCCCAGGCGGTCTCTCTGTTAAAACCGGGCGGCCGGCTGGCCGTGATCGCCTTTCATTCCCTGGAAGATCGGATCGTGAAAACGTTCTTCCAGCGGGAATCGCGGGATTGCCTTTGTCCGCCGGAGGTTCCGGTTTGCACATGCGGTCATCGCGCAATCCTGCGCCTGATTACCCGTAAGCCCATCCGGCCTTCGGAAGAGGAAGTTCGAATCAACCCGCGGGCCCGTAGCGCCCGACTCCGGATTGTGGAGCGATGGGGATGAGCGGGCGGCAACGCGTCCTTCTGATGGTGGCGGGGGCATTGCTGTTCCTGACTTCCTTCTCTTTGCTGTTCACGTTTCTCTCCACAGCGACGGTGGAGCAAGGACAGATCGTTCAACATCTGAGCGAAACCCGCGCCGCGCTGGCGCGAGGGAACGCAGCCTTGGAGGAGGCGATCGCCCGAGAAAGCGCGGTCCAGCGCTTGCAGGAGCGGGCCCGGTCGATGGGGTTCGTCCCCAGCGGGGAGCCCATCGGCCTTCCGCTCTCATTGCCGATCACGCTTCCGCTGGGGGATACAGGGCCATGAAAGAGCCCGCGTCGATGCTACGGTTGCACCCGGTGGCGTTTCCGCCGGCCATGCTCCTTGGGCTGGTGGTGATCCGCCTGATCTATTTGACCTTCTACGTGCCCGGAGAACCATCGGGCGTTCAATCCCTGGAGCTGCGCCGCGAGGCGCAGCGAGGCCGG
>NZ_JANWXB010000031.1 GCF_025055495.1 Thermoflexus sp.
TCAAGGGAAGCGGCTTGCCTCCGATTATGATCCAGCACCGGCGATGGAACCGGCCTGGATGTTCATCGGTTTTCCTGTTCTCAGATGGATCCGCCAGGTTCCTTTGTCTTGCGAAGGTAACACCAGGGACGAATGAGATCATGGCCTTTCCCCAGTCGCTCCCGCAAGGCCGCCCGCATGACCTCGCGCTCATCCCATGGGTATTCCACGGTTCCGTAGCACATGGAGGCCTCGTGGCCTTTGCCGCAGGCGATCACCAGATCCCCGGGCCGGGCCAGCTCCACCGCGAACCGGATCGCCTCGGCGCGGTCCGGGATGCGCCAGAAATCGACGCCCTCTACCCGCCCTTCGGCCCGCACCCCCTCCGCGATGGCCTCCAAAATCGCTTCCAGATCCTCTGTCCGCGGGTCCTCTGCCGTGATCACGATGAGATCCGCCAGCCGTCCCGCCACGTGCCCCATCATCCCGCGCTTCTGCACATCCCGCAGCCCGGCGCTTCCGAAGACCACGATCACCCGCCCTGACGTCATCCGCCGTGCAGCGCGCAGGGCCTGCTCCAGGGCGTTGGGCGTGTGGGCGAAATCCACGATGGCCAGGAAGTCCTGGCCCTCATCGATCCGCTCCATCCGGCCGGGGACGCCGCGCAATCGCCGCACGCCCTCAGCGATCGCCTCCAGCGGCAACCCCAGGGCGATCCCCGCCCCGGCGGCGGCCAGGATGTTGGCGACGTTGTATTCCCCCACTAGGGCCGTCTCCACGGTGATGGACCCGACCGGCGTGCGGAGCCGGAAACGCGTGTGATCCGGCTCGAAGCGCAGATCCTCGATAGTGAGATCGGCGGGCTGTCGCAGGGCGTAACTCAGATAGCGATCGGCGGGGATCCGACGGAAATAATCGAAGGAAGGGTCCTCCGCGTTGAGGACAGCGGTCTTGGGGAGGCCCTTGTCGACGGAGGCTTTGAGCATCTCGAACAGGCGGGCTTTGGCGGCCCGGTAGTTCTCCCACGTGCCGTGGAAGTAGAGATGTTCGTGGGTGATGTTGGTGAGGACGGCGATATCGAAATCGCAGGCGGTCACCCGATGCTGGGCCAGGCCTTCCGAGGTCGTCTCCAGCACCGCGTGGGTGAGACCGGCTTCCACCATTTCCGCCAGGTAGCGCTGCACATCGGGGGCTTCGGGGGTCGTGGTGTGGAAGCCCGTGTCGTAGACCCGATCCCCGATGACCGCGCTGACCGTGCTGATCATCCCCGCCTGCAGCCCGGCCGCCGTCAGGATGGAATGGATGAGGTTCACCGTTGTAGTCTTGCCATCGGTCCCGGTCACGCCGATCAGGATCAGGCGGCGGGCGGGGAAACCCCGGAAAGCGGCGCACAGCCACGCCAGGGCCTCCCGACCGTTATGAACTTCCACATAGGGCGCTCCCTCGGGCAGAGGGAGTTCCTCGCGGGGCCGTTCCCCGACCACGGCGACCGCCCCGCGCGCCAGGGCGTCGGGGATGAAGGCATGCTTGTCGTGCTGCAACCCACGATAGGCCACGAAAAGGGCGCCCGGCCGAACTTGGCGCGAGTCCGTCACCACCTCGCGGATCTCCGGGTCGCCTCCGGTATGCCGATAAGGAAACGGGAGCGGGCTCAGCAGCGCGGAAAGCCGATAGGAAGGCATATCGGACGTCCCCATGGTTTGGTGTAGGGGCAGCCATAGGGGGCTGCCCTCATTGGTGGACAGGCACGAGGGCCTGCCTGTGCGTAGGAACGGGCGCGGGGGCCTGTTCCTACGAAATACACGATGCGCCATATCGCGTCTTGTAGGGGCAACCCTCCGTGGTTGCCCTAACCTTCTGTGGTCGCCCCAACCCCTGTGATTGCCCTAACCCTCGGTGGTTGCCCCGATGGGAGCCGACATGAGGCCGGGGAAAGGCACGGGGGGCAGACACAGGGGTCTGCCCCTACGGGGCGTTGCGTCCACGCCGCGTTTTTTGCAGGGCAGCCCCCCGTGGCTGTCCCTACCCCTACGAGCAGGCCGAGGGCGTGGGCAGACAGGGGTCTGCCCTTACCCCGTTTCCCCTCCCAGGAGCGGTTTCAGGAGCGCGCGCCGTTCAGCTTCCCAGCGGGCGATCCACGTCCGCTCCTCCTCAGTCAGCGCCGCCCGCAGGAGAAGGTCTGGGCGACGTTCCCAGGTGCGCCGGAGGGACTGCATCCGGCGCCAGCGGGCGATGGCCTGGTGGTGGCCAGAGCGCAGGATCTCCGGGACCTCCCATCCGCGGTAAACCGCGGGGCGGGTGTAGTGGGGGTGCTCCAGAAGGCCTTCCGCAAAGGAATCGTGATGGGGGGCCTCGGGATCGCCCAGCACCCCGGGTAGCAGGCGCACCACCGCGTCGATGATCACTAGGGCCGCGGGCTCGCCTCCGGTCAGGATGAAATCCCCGATGGAGATCTCATCTGTGACCAGATGCTCCCGGACCCGTTCGTCCACGCCTTCGTAGTGGCCACAGATCAACACCAGCCGCGGATGGTGGGAAAGCTCCCAGGCCACCTCCTGAGTGAAACGGCGCCCTCCGGGATCTAAGAGGACGATCGGGATTTCCCCCCGCGCGTCCGGCGGGACATCGGCGAGGATCTGCTCCACCGCCTCGAAGATCGGCTCCGGCCGCATGACCATCCCCCCTCCGCCGCCGTAGGGGGTGTCATCGGTCACGCGGTGGCGTCCCAATCCGAAGGCCCGCAGGGAATGCACAGCGATCTGAACGTGTCCGGACTCCTGGGCCCGTTTCAGGATGCTCACCCGCAGGGGGCTTTCGAAATATTCGGGGAACAGAGTGATCACATCGATCCGCACGATCCCTCCAAGAGAAGGCGTAGGGGCAGGCCCCTGTGCCTGCCCCTACAGGGGGGTGTGCCCACGCGGGCGACCCCCGTGGTCGCCCCGTATACACCGCCGCGTCGCCTTATTCTGTTACCACCGGGATGATCATCGGCCGGCGTCGGGTATGACGATAGAGGTAATCCGCCAGCGCGCTCTGGATGCGATGGGCCAGGGCCTGGCGGGATTTCCCTTCCCCGTTCGCCGAGCGGACGGTTTCCATGATGAGCTCCTCGGCCCCGGCCAACAATTCCTCCGCCTCCCGGGCGAAGGTGAACCCGCGTGTGATCAGCTCCGGCCGCCCAATCAGCCGACCGGTCTTCGGATCCCGCCGCACGATGGCCACCACGAACCCTTCCCGGGAGAGCACCTCCCGCTCCCGCAGCACCTCCGGGCCGATATCCCCGACCAGCGCCCCGTCCACGAACACGTAGCCGCCTGGCACCCGCTCCGCCACCCGCCCCTGGCCGTCCTTGAATTCAATCACCCATCCGTTCTCGACCGTGAAGATGCGCTCCGCCGGGATCCCCAGCTCCATCGCCAGCCGCGCATGGGCCTTGAGATGGCGGATCTCCCCATGGATCGGGATGAAATGCTGAGGCCGGACCAGGTTGATCATCAGCTTGAGCTCTTCCTGGCTGGCGTGGCCGGAGACGTGGACCGGGGCGATGGGGTCGTAGAGCACGTCGGCCCCCCGCTGGAAGAGCCGGTTGATGGTCCGGTGCACCATCTCTTCGTTGCCCGGGATCGGGTGGGCGGAGAGGATCACGGTGTCGCCCGGGACGATCCGGAGCTGCGAGTGCTGGCCAGCCGCCATCCGGGCCAGGATCGAGGAAGGCTCCCCCTGGGCGCCGGTGGTCACGATCACGACCTGTTGCGGCGAATACCGATCCACCTCATCCAGGCGGATCAGAACCCCGGCGGGGATCTCCAGGTAGCCGAGCTTCTGGGCGATCTTCACGTTCTCGAGGATGCTGGTCCCGGCGAAGGCCACCTTGCGGCCGTAGCGGAGGGCCGCCTGGATCACCTGCTGGAAGCGGGAGATCAGGGAGGCGAAGGTGGCAACGATGATGCGGCCTTTCGCCTGGCGGAAAGCCGCGTCGAACGCCCCATCGATCACCCGTTCCGAGGGGGTCCACCCCGGGCGGTCGGCGTTGGTGCTGTCCGAGAGCAGCGCCAGAACCCCCCGCTTGCTGAACTCCGCGAGGGCCGCGAAATCCGTCGGCTTGCCGTCTACCGGCGTCTGGTCGAACTTGAAGTCGCCGGTGTGGACGATGAGGCCGGCGGGGGTGGTGATCCCCAGCCCCACCCCATCGGGGATGCTGTGGCAGACCCGGAACAGCTCCACGGTGAACGGCCCGATCGTCAGCCGATCGCCGGCCTGGACCGTATGGAGGGTCACCTCTTCCGTCACCTTGGCCTGCTTGAGCTTGACCTCAATCAATCCCCGGGTGAGGGGCGTGGCGTAGAGCGGGGCTGGGATCTCACGGATCAGGAAGGGGAGGGCCCCGATGTGGTCCTCGTGGCCGTGAGTGACCACGATCGCCCGCACCCAGGCCTTTTTGTCCCGGAGGTACTGCCAGTCGGGGATGATGAAATCCACCCCCAGCATATCGTTCTCCGGGAACATGATCCCGGCGTCGATGATCAGGATGTTGCGGCCGTATTCGACGGCCATCATGTTCTTGCCGATCTCACCCAATCCCCCGAGGGGAACAATCCGTAAAACCTGTGCCATTGAAGCGATCTCCTCATGTTCATGTTTTTTAGATGCGCGGGGCTGAAGGCGCCGGCCCGACATCCCCACCGCATTTTTTCTCCCTCCTCCCCTAATAGCCCGATAGGCCGCGAGGAGGATAGAGAAAGTTTCGAAGGAGACAGATAGCGGGCCTTTGACGGCCTTCATCTCCCCGAGTTGTTCGACTCACATCCAGCCCTCGGGCAGGCCAGAGGGCGAACCGCCCGGTGACTGGGAAAGGCCTGATCCCTCTTCCCTCCTGCACTCCCTCCCCACCATTGAGCCCAGTTAGCAGCACGGGCTCTGAGCATGAACGGTGTCCTTTAGAAAAAGGGTCGAACC
The DNA here is from genome assembly GCF_025055495.1 of Thermoflexus sp. Lineage (GTDB taxonomy): Bacteria > Chloroflexota > Anaerolineae > Thermoflexales > Thermoflexaceae > Thermoflexus. Next base: position 4,939 of record NZ_JANWXB010000031.1, read on the forward strand.
CGGCATGAACAAAAAAGCCGCCAGTGCCCCAGCGGGCATCCGGCGGCCCCATCCCGAACCGTGGAATCGAATGACCCTACGGTAGTCATCATCTTTATCGTAAACGCAAAGCCGGGTTTCGTCAATTTCAGTGGGGAGTTATGCCGTCGGGAGCCGATCCAACAAGGCGGAATGGCCCTCCTCCCCAAAACCCCCAGAAAGCCACCCGCGTCATCTCCGTTCAGCCCGCGGGCGCCCGATGTTCGCCCTACCCACGACCGGTGGAGCAATCCTCCATCGCGATCGATTGGCCCTATCCCCCGGCCGATGCTGACCCTCCCAGAAGGGGAGGCCGTAGGACCATGAGAGGTAGCCCTCATAGCCCATGAGGGCGGGCAAAGGGGTGTTGGTGGCGAGCCGTGTGATCGCGTTATAATTGGGGATGGAGGGGTGGCCGAGTGGACGAAGGCGGGTGACTCGAAATCACCTGTGGGCCCCTGAAGGCTCACCGCGGGTTCGAATCCCGCCCCCTCCGCCTGCGCCGCCGCACCTGAATCTTCCTCTTCGCGTGCGGCGGTTTTTTATATCC
>NZ_JANWXB010000046.1 GCF_025055495.1 Thermoflexus sp.
CCCCCGCTCGCGAAAAAAATCTTTCTCTGTGGGGGTTGGGGGGGGGGGGGGGGCCCCCTTGGGGGCCCTGCAACCACCCCACACGTTTTTCTCCCCCCTCACCATGGCCTGCAGGGCTGTAGTGAGGGACTTCATCGGCTCCCGCAAAGGCTCGCCATATCCTCCCAGATGGAATTCGCAGTGCACGTTTGCCGATCTGGGGTCCCCGGCGGATCCTACACTAACCTTGCTTTACCCTATCTCCCTACGCCGCTTCGCGACGCGGGAAGGGAGATAGGGGGCAAGTCCTGAATCCCCAGCGGGGATCGTTCGGATTGCAATCAAGTTAAGGGATGTTATAAAAATAGACGTCATGGACAATTTCCGAGCTCTCCCGTGGGTTTTGGGGGCCAGGAGGCCGCCTTCGGCGGCCTCCTGCCCCCCAAATATTCTCCCCTTCCCTACGGCCTTTCAGGCCGCGGGGGGAGAAGGGGGATACAGCGGACCCCCACTCAATGGTGCAACGAGCTTTTGATTGAAAGCTGCGAGGAGGATGGGATGAACGTTCAAGGAAAAGTTTTCGTGGTGACCGGGGGCGGCAACGGCCTGGGGCGGGAACTGGTCCTGCTCCTGCTCGCGCGAGGGGCCAGCGTGGCGGCGGTGGATATCGACCAGGCGGCCCTTCACGAGGTGACCAAGCTCGCCGGAGACCGGAAGGGAAGGCTGTCCACCCACGTGGTGGACATCACCGACCGGCCTGCGGTTGAGGCGCTCCCCCAGGCGGTCATCGCCGCGCACGGAGCCGTGGATGGCCTGATCAACAACGCGGGCATCATCCAGCCCTTCGTGCGAGTGAAGGATCTGGAGGACAGCGCCATCGAGCGGGTCATGCGGGTCAATTTCTACGGCGCCCTTTATATGACGAAGGCCTTCCTGCCCTACCTGCTGGCGCGTCCGGAGGCCCATATCGTCAACGTCTCCAGCATGGGCGCGCTGGTGCCCGTCCCCGGCCAGACGATTTATGGCGCCTCCAAGGCGGCGCTCAAGCTGTTCACCGAGGGGCTGCGGAATGAGCTGCTGGACACCCGGGTGCGGGTGACCCTGGTGATTCCGGGAGCGATGGGCACCGATATTGCCGCTCGGTCCGGCGTGGGCCATACGCTGCGGGTGCCGGAGGATTCCAGGTCCTTCAAAGTCCTGTCGCCCGCTAAAGCCGCCGAGATCATCGTGGAGGGCATCGAGCGGAATCGATACCGGGTGTTGGTGGGGAGGGATGCGCGCATCATGGACTTATTGAGTCGGCTGAGCCCGAAACGGGCTGCGGATCTGGTCTACAAGCAGATGAGGAGTCTTTTGCCGAGTTGACAAGGAGGAGGAACCGATGGCCGACTTTGATCATCGGACCGACGTGCTGATCGTGGGCAGCGGGGCGGGCGCCTTGGTGGGGGCCCTGGTCGTTCGGGAGGCAGGCCTCGAGCCGCTGGTCGTCGAGAAGACGGATCGGATCGGCGGCTCCAGCGCCATGTCCGGCGGCGGCCTGTGGATTCCGAATAACCCGGTATCGCGCGAGGCCGGGCTGGACGACTCCTTCGAGAAAGCTTGGCGCTACCTGGAGGCGGTAGTGCCCGACGCGGGCCCGGCGGCCTCCCCCGAGCGGCGCCGGGCTTTTCTGGAGCATGGCCCGGAGATGGTGGAATTCCTGCGCCGGCTGGGGTTCCGCTGGCACGCGGCGATTGGCTATCCGGATTACTACCCGGAGAAGCCGGGAGGATCGGTCACGGGACGGGCGATCGAGGGCGCGATCTTCGATGGGCGTCTGCTGGGTCCCTGGCTCCAGCGGCTCCGCACCTATCCGGGCATGCCGCCTATACCGGTTCACACCAATGAGGTGTCCGCCTTTCTGGTTTCGCTGCGCACGTGGCGGGGATTCATGATGGCCCTGCGGATCTTCAGCCGCCTGATCCCTCGTTTGTGGGGCCGCGTGCCGATGGGCCTGGGGGCCTCGCTGGTCGGCCAGCTCCTACACCTTTGCCTGCAGCGGCAGGTGCCGATCTGGCTGGAGAGCCCGCTGGTGGAGCTGATCGCGGAGAACGGGCGGGTGGTGGGCGCGGTGGTCGAGCGGGAAGGCCGACGCCTGCGGATCGCCGCGCGAGGGGGCGTGTTGCTGGCGGCGGGGGGATTCGAGCACAACCAGGAGATGCGGGAGCGCTATCTTCCTCACCCCACCCGCAAGGAGTGGGCGGTGGGCGCGCCGGGGAACACAGGCGATGCCATTCGGGCCGCCCAGGCCATCGGCGCCGCCGTAGCCCTGATGGACAAGGCGTGGGGAGGCCCTGTGGTGATCACCCCGCAGGGACAGCCGTTGTTCCTGGTGGGGGAGCGCTCGTTGCCCTTCTCCATCATCGTGGACAGCAAGGGCGAGCGCTTTATGAACGAATCGGCGTCCTATGTGGATTGCTGGCGGTGGCAGTATGAGCGCCACCGGCAGGTTCCGGCCATCCCCGCATGGCTGATCATGGAGAGCCGGCATCGTCGCTATTATCCTTTCGGGACGCTGCCGCCCGGCATCACGCCCCGTTCGGCGACAGGCCCTCAATTCCTGGTGCGGGCCAACACCCTGCGCGATCTGGCCCAGCGCATCGGGGTGGATCCGGAGGGGCTGGAGCGCACGGTGGCGCGCTTCAACGAGATGGCGCGGCGGGGGCGAGACGAGGACTTCCACCGGGGCGACAGCGCCTACGACCGCTTCTACGGCGATCCGCGGGTGAAGCCCAACCCGAACCTGGGGCCGCTGGAACGACCGCCCTTCTATGCGACGGCCGTCTATCCCGGCGAGCTGGGGACAGCCGGAGGGCTGCTGACCAACGAATGGGGTCAGGTGGTGCGGGAGGACGGACGGCCGATCCCTGGCCTGTATGCGACGGGCAACGCCGCCGCCGCGATCTTCGGCGGCACGTATCCCGGGCCCGGTTCCACCCTCGGCCCGGCCTGTGTCTTTGCCTACATCGGAATGCAGCACGTCGTGCGGACCCTCCGCGAAGCGGACTGAGGAAGCCAGGCGCCCATTTCGGCCCTCCGGGTGGATACCCGTAGCATCGATCCGCCGCTCTTCCCGGTTCCGAGCCGGGAAGGCTGCCTTCGGCGCCCTTCCCGGCCTCAAAAATTCTCTTCGCCCCGGTTTGGGGGATTTCCCGCCGCCTCGCCGTCGGTTGCGTCGGTTGACAAAGCCGGAAGAACGGCGTATAGTTATACACAAAATCGAGCCTTCTCGAAAGACGGTGAACGGGAGGAGTAGGCCTCGGGCCGGCGCCCAGAGAGGCGGGGGAAGGTGGAAGCCCGCTGCGCACGCCGGGGCTGAATGGGCCCGGGAGTCGCCGGACGAACCGGGCGGGCCTCGCCCGCAGTAGTCCCGGCCGGAGTCGCCACCGTTATCTGGGCGGAGGGGATCGGATGGACAGCCATCCCGTCCCCGCGAAAGAGTGGGGCTGGCTCGCGCGAACACCCTCGTCTCACCGACGGGGGTGTTTTGTTTCCGGAAACAGGCCGCGCGGACCCGCCTCAGGAGGGTGGCACCACGGGGCCAAAGAGGCGCCCGTCCCTCACCGAGGGACGGGCGCTTTTTTTATGCGGGCCGGTGCGCCCTCAGCAGCGTAACGCTTGATCCTTTTCCTCCCCTCATAGAGGCAGGACCGGGGGCTTGCTCTCCCAGGAGGATCTCATGACCCAAGAAGCGGTTCTGGCCCGCCGAATGCATGTGATCCGCCGGACGATGCCTGCGGACCTGTGGACGCCGATCCGCCTGTATCAGGCGCTGCGTCCTCAGGGGCCCTCCTTCCTGTTTGAAAGCGTAGAGGGCGGCGCCTACCTGGCTCGATATTCGTTCATCGGCCTGATGCCCCGCGTGATTTATCGGGTGGATGGGGATCGCATGGAGGAGATCGGGACGCCCGATGGTCGCGTCCATGATCTCCGCCGGATCCATCCTTTCCACGTCTGGCGGGAGGCCCTGGCCGCCATGATCCCGGAGGGCGATGCGGAACCCTGGCCCCGTTTCATCGGCGGGCTGGCCGGTTACCTGGGCTATGAGATGGCCGCCTTCTTCGATCGGGTGCCCCGCGCGCCCGACGCGGGCCTCGCGTTCCCGGACGCCATCCTGATGCAGGTGGAGACCCTGCTGGTCTTCGACCATGTGACCCAAACCCTTTCGTTGTTCGGCCTGGCAGGGCCGGGGAAAGAACAGGAGACGGAAGATCGCTTAGTGGAACTCCAGCGGCGCCTGGAGGATGCCCCCTCGCCGGATGGGGTGCGCCCTCGCCGATCGGACGAGGCCGCCTGGCGCGCGCACACCGACGCGGAACGCTTCGGCGCGATGGTGCGGGCGGCGAAGGAATTCATCGCGGCGGGGGAGGCTTTTCAGATCGTCCTGGCCCGGCGCTGGAGCCGGCCGATCGCGGTCTCCCCCTTCGCTGTGTATCGAACGTTGCGCCGCCTGAACCCTTCCCCTTATCTGTTTTTCCTCCATCTGCCCGGCCTGGGGCGGAACGGCGAGGACCTGGCGCTGATCGGCGCGTCGCCGGAGATGCTGGTGCGGGTGGAGGGCGGCGAGGCCACGATCCGGCCGATCGCCGGGACGCGCCCCCGGGGTCGCACGGCGGAGGAGGATCGAGCGCTGGAGGCGGAGCTCCGGGCGGACCCCAAGGAGCAGGCCGAGCACGTGATGCTGGTGGACCTCGGCCGGAACGATCTGGGGCGGGTCTGCGCCTACGGCAGTGTGCGGGTCGAGGAGTTCATGGTCGTGGAGCGCTATTCCCACGTGATGCACCTGGTCTCCACGGTCCGTGGGCGATTGCGCTCCGGTTGTGATGCCTTCGACGCCCTGGCCGCGGCCTTCCCCGCGGGAACGGTCTCAGGGGCCCCCAAGGTGCGGGCGATGGAGATCATCGCCGAGCTGGAGGGGGAGGCCCGCGGCCCTTACGCGGGCGGTGTGGGGTATTTCGATCCCCGGGGGAACGCCGACTGGTGCATCACCATCCGCACCGTGATGGTGCAGGGGAACACTGCCATCGTGCAGGCGGGGGCCGGGATCGTGGCGGATTCAGTCCCCGAACGGGAGGAGGAGGAAACCCGCAACAAGGCGCGGGCGATGCAGCTGGCAGTCGATCAGGCCAGTGAGGAGGTTGTCGGTCTGGAGAATCGATAAGGGGTGCCGAAGCGCAAAGCCTCTCGTTCGTCGTCGGGCATGTAAGGGCCCGTGCGCTCTCTGCGAACCCTTCGAACGGGCACTTCGCTTCGCTCCGGGCCCGACTACAAACAAAGGCTTTTCGTTCGTAGTAGGGCACGTAAGTGCCCGTTCTCTTTTTTCGCTCGGGACGGGCCTCCGCCCCGCTTCACTTCGCTTCGGGCCCGTGCCCTTTTTGGGAACGCTTTGAACGGGCA
>NZ_JANWXB010000093.1 GCF_025055495.1 Thermoflexus sp.
TTTCCTTTGGGGGTTCTGGGGGGGGGTGCGCGGGGCCGATGGCCCCCCGCACCGCCCCCGAGAGATGTTTTCTCTCCCCTCCCCAGGGCCCAGAGGGCCGCGGGGAGGGGGGAGAAAGGGGGAAGGGGCCGTTGCCCTTCGGACTGGCTTCGCTTCCTCAAATCCCCAGTTGATAACTGGACAAAACGGAGCGCCCACCAACCCAAACAAAAGGGGCGAATCCAGCTGGTCAAATCCCGCTCCCAAAGGCCCCAAGGAGGAGGTCGACTTCGCATGGGAGAAGCGCGTCCATAAGGAGCGCAGTGGAGAGGATGGCGACGGTGGCTTTTATCAAGCTTCGTCGGATGGACTTTGGACAAGCCAGCCGCGCCCCCGGCCCCCGGAGCCTTCTCCGCCCAGAGAGCCGGCCCTTCTCTGTAGCCTGAAGGGCTGTGGGGAGGGGAGAAATCGAATGATTGAGGAGGGGGCGAGGCCACCGAAGGCGGCCTCGCCCACCCACCACCCCCCTGAGAAAGAAATCGCGTGTTCGTCCAAAGCCCAGTTATCCAAGAAACGCTTCACGACACAGGGCTCAACCATCGGGCATCTGCGGGTGACCTGGAAGCCGTTCCCTCTCTTTCCCGCTACCCCTTGAGCCGCTGGTCAAGAGGGGAGATCCTTTCAGTTTCCCCTTCATGACGAAGGGCCTGGAGGTTCGGGGAGTGAAGTCATCGAAGCCCAGGGGCGGTTCTTCCTCCCCAAGGTCCCGAAGGTCTCAAGGGGAGAGAAAGGGGAGGGGCTGTGACCGCCTTTCCCCATCGCGCCTTGCTCCGGAGAGATCATCGCCCGGGCAACCGGCGAAGTTCACCATCAAGATCCGCGGCGGTCGGATCCTTTAGTCCTCTCCAGCTTCCCCCAGATCGTCCAGGTCGAGGGATTCGATGAGATCGCGGAAGGGGGATTCCTCCAGCTTCGCCTCGGTGCTCTCGAGGGTTTCGCTCTCGATTTCCTCCTCGCGCGGGTTGACTCCCGCCCGCTCCATCACATCCTCGTCTACATAGATGGGAACCCTGGCCCGGACCGCAAGGGCGATGGCGTCGCTGGGTCGGGAATCAATCTCCAGGCGCCGGGAGTCCGTCTGGATCACGATGCGGGCATAGAAGGTATCATTGCGGAGGTCATTGACCACTACGTAAAGGACGGTTCCCCCCATTTCGATGATGACGTTCTTCAGCAGATCGTGGGTCAGGGGACGGGCGACTTCGATCTGTTGCAGCTCGATGTTGATGGCCTCCGCTTCGTAAGGGCCGATCCAGATCGGGAGATAGCGGTCGCTCTCCCGCTCCCGGAGGATGATCACCCGGTGCTGGGACATCAGGCTGGCACGGATGCTGTCAATCACCACTTCGATCATCGGAGCCTCCCCCTGTTCATTCCACCGACGCCATCCAGATTTTACCTTTCGATTATACCACTGAGTTCAAGCGCAACGCACGGCCCGTGTCGGCATCGCCCCGCTGGGTCATGGCGTTGGGGGTCATGCCCCTGGAGGTGCAGTAGCCAGGGCCGGGTCCCTTCGGCGCCTGGCCCCTCAGGAAGCCCGCTGCGCGATCCTCAGGCATTCTAAAGGGCATGTCGCCGTTTTCCCATCGCTTCAGCCCTCAAGTTGCGGTGACAGGTTAGAAAGAAAAGGTGGCTTGTCCCCGTGTCATCCCCTGTGGTATGCTGCTTCCTGCCGAGCGGAGGGAACCCTGGGATCTTTGAGGGAGGCGATGGAGCAGCCGCTTCTTTCCATCATCATCCCCGCGCACAACGAAGAGCGCCGGCTGCCCCAGACCCTGGAGGCGATCGACCGCTTCCTGCGGTCCTGGGAACAGCCGGCCGAGGTGATCGTCGTCGAAAACGGCAGCACGGATCGAACGGCGGAGATCGTGGAGGATTTCGCGCGGGATCACCCCTATGTCCGTCTGATCCGCGACCCCCACCGGGGGAAGGGGCGGGCTGTCCGCCGGGGGATGCTGGCCGCCCGCGGACGCTACCGCTACATCTGCGACGCGGATCTTTCCACGCCCATCGAGGAGGTGGTGAAGTTCCTGCCGCCCCAGCTGGACGGCTTCGACGTGGCCATCGGCAGCCGGGAGGCGCCGGGGGCCCGCCGGATCGGAGAGCCTCTTTACCGCCATCTGATCGGCAGGGTCTTCAATCTGATCGTCCGCCTCCTGGCGGTCCCCGGCTTCCAGGACACCCAGTGCGGCTTCAAGATGTTCCGCGCCGAGGCGGCGGAGGACCTCTTTCGAGCCCAGCGGCTGGACGGGATGAGCTTCGATGCGGAGGTGCTGTTCATCGCCCGCCTGCGCGGCTACCGGATCGTGGAAGTCCCGGTGACCTGGTATTTCAACCCGGAAAGCCGTGTCCGGCTCTTCCGGGACAGCCTGAACATGTTCCGCGAGCTGCTGCTGATCCGCTGGAACGCGTGGAAGGGACGGTATGCCCGCTCGGAGTCGGCGGAGCCTTCCCCGGCCGACGCTCGCTGAGGAGTCGGCTTTCTGGCGTCGGGGCTGTCAAAACGTGGCGGGTCTGGATGAGGCGGGACGGGGCGCATGGGCCGGTCCGGTGGTGGCGGCCGCGGTGATCCTTCCGCCGGATCCCGGGATCCTGCGCCGCCGGCTGGCCGAGGTGCGGGACTCGAAGGCCCTGACCCCGTCCGAACGGGAGGCTCTTCTCCCGGTCATCCTGGAGGTGGCCCGAGGAGTGGGGGTCGGGATGGCCGGCCCGGAGGAGATCGATGCCCTCGGGATTGTCCCCGCCACCCGTCTGGCCATGCAGCGGGCCCTGGAGGCGCTGCCGCTTCCTCCTGAGGTGCTGATCGTGGACGCCCTGGACCTGCCGGTTCCGTTGCCCCAGCGGGTCCTGGTTCGGGCGGACGCCCGCTGCCTGTCGGTTGCGGCGGCCTCGATCGTGGCCAAGGTGATCCGCGATCGATGGATGGCGGAGATGGATCGGGTTTACCCGGGATATGGCTTCGCGGGACACAAAGGCTATGGCACGTCGGCCCACCGCCGGGCCCTTCAGGTCCACGGCCCCAGCCCCATCCACCGCCGGTCCTTCGCCCCGGTCCGCTCGCCCTCTCTGCTCTAACTCGAATCGAACGGGAAGCTCATGCGCGTGGCCCTGGTTCATGACTGGCTCAATCAGATGGGAGGCGCCGAAGCGGTGCTGGAGGCCCTGGTGGAGGCTTTTCCCGGCGCCCCCATTTACACCAGCATATACGCCCGGGATCGGATGCCGTCCCATTACCGGAGCTGGGAGATCCACACCACCTGGCTGGATGCCATGCCCTTCATCCACCGGCGGCATCCGCTCTATCTTCCCTTTTATCCTCTAGCGTTCGACGGGCTGAACCTCTCCGGGTATGACGTGGTGATTTCGAACAAGAGCGGGTTCTGCCATGGGGTGGTCACCGGGGCCTCCACGGTTCACCTCTGTTACTGCCTGACGCCGACCCGATATGTCTGGGCGTATGAGGAATACATCGCCCGTGAGGGCCTGCCGGGGCCGATGCGCCGCCTGTTGCGGCCCCTGATCGCCCTCCTGCGGCTCTGGGATCGGATGGCCGCGGATCGGGTGGATGCCTTCATCGCCATCTCGCGAGAGGTGGCCCGGCGCATCCGGAAGTTCTATCGACGTCCGTCGATCCTTCTCCATCCCCCGGTGGAGGTGCAGCGTTTCCATCTTTCCTCTCGAGCCGAGGAGTATTTCCTGATCGTCTCCCGCCTGATCCCCTACAAGCGGATCGATCTGGCGATTGAGGCGTTCAATCGGCTGCGGCGCCCCCTGGTGATCGTGGGGGACGGTCGGGATCGCCGGCGCCTGGAGCGGCTGGCCGGGCCGACCATCACCTTCCTCGGGCGGGTTCCCACGGAGCAGCTGGCCGATCTCTACGCCCGCTGTCGGGCCTTTATCTTCCCCGGGGTGGAGGATTTCGGGATCGCGCCGGTGGAGGCGATGGCCGCCGGGCGGCCGGTGATCGCTTTCGCCGGCGGCGGGGCGCTGGACACGGTGGTGGAGGGCTTGACCGGGGTGTTCTTCGATGCGCCCACGCCGGAGAGCCTGGCGGAGGCGGTGCGCCGCTTCGAGGATATGCGCTTTGATCCCCGGGCGATCCGATGCCATGCGGAGCAGTTTGACAAACGGGTGTTCCAGGAAAAAATAAAGAAAATCGCTGAGCTGGCGTGGGAAGCCGCCCGGCAGGGCCGGGATGTGGAGCAGGTCTTGCTGGCGGAATGGGGCGCTTCGTTGCCGTGAACCCCCTCCCGTCGCTGGGGGTTCGAGGGGTATTAAGCGCCAGGCGGATCCTCTGATCGCTCGTTGGATCCCTATCTTCTCGGAGAGCGATGGCGTTCGGAGAGTGGATCCGGGTTTTGAAACGATGGGGGTGGCTGGCCCTGATCCCGACGGCGCTGGGGCTTCTCGCTGCCGGGGTCGATCGCCCGCCTGCCCCCGCCTATCAAACCTCGATCCGCCTGGCGGTGGGGATCCGGCCGGAGGGTCGCGGGGACTACGACTACGAAGGCTACTACCGCTGGCTGTCCAGCGAATACCTGGCTGCGGGCGTTGCGGCCTGGGTTCGAAGCCGGGACTTTGCGGAACGGGCGGCGGCGCGGTTACAGGCAGAGGGTCTGGCTCTGCCACCCCCCGCGGTCCAGGGAGCCCTGGCTTCGGATTATCAGCGGTCTCTGGTGGTTCTTTATGTGACCGCTCCGGATCCTGGGATGGCGGAGGCGATCGCCCGGGCGGCAGTGGAGGTAGCGCGCCAGGAGGTTGGCCAGGTCTGGCCGCAGGCCGGAGAGGGGATGGCCGTGCTGACGCCGCTGGATACGCCGGTGGTTTCCCCGACCGCGCCCTCCCTCCGCTCCCGGCTGGAACGGCCCTTCCGGATCGCCCTGGGCTTGGTGGTCGGGTTGACCCTGGCCTTCCTGGCCTACTTTATGGATCCCCGCATCTGGGATCGAACGGACGTGGAGCGCCTGGGGTTCCGGGTGCTGGGGGAAATCCGCCAGCGTCGGCAGAGGTGATCGGGCAGGGCTTCCCCAGGCTGTGGGAAGGGAGGGGCCTTTCGTCATCACAAAGGATTTCGGAGCGGCGGGATGCCCGGGAGCGGCCCCGCCGGTTCGCCAACCTCGGAAACGGGAGAAGATGGGGAACTCCATGAGCCTTCAGGATCTGGTGTGGATCCTCCGACGGTGGGGATGGCTGATCCCCATCCTGGCGGTCGTGACCGCCCTGAGCGCCTTCGTCTACAGCCGGCTGCAGACGCCGCTGTATCGGGCGGTGGCGATCATCGCGGTGCAGCCGGCGCGGCCGGATTTCGGCCAGAGCCAGGCTGCTAAAACCCTCTTAAGCAGTTATGTGCAGATCATGTCCAGCGCCTATGGGGGCGGGGATCTTCATCAGCCCTCGGCCAACCGGGTGATCCAGACCCTGCAGCTGGATATGACGCCGGAGCAGCTGCGGCGGAACACGATCTTCTCGGCCGATGAGCGCAGCCTGCTGATCGAACTGGAGGTCCGCTCCTCCGATCCGGAGACGGCCCAGCGGATCGCCCGGACGTGGGCGGAGCTGTTTGTGGAGTGGCGTCGGACGGAGAACCAGACGCTGCGTCAGGAGGATCAGATCGATGCGCTGCTGGTCGATCAGCCGGTCGCCGGTCGATTCCGCCCCCAGACAACGTTCAACGTGGCGGCCGGGGCGGTGATGGGGCTGGTGCTGGGAGGCACGCTGGCCCTGCTGGTCGGCTGGATGGAGCTGGGGGCGGCTCGGGCAACAGAGCAGTGGCTGCTTTTCCAGTATTACCTCCGGCTCCTGCGGCGGCGGGGATGGGCGCTCATCGTCCTCCCGGTGGCGGCGGCGATCCTCGCCTTTGTCTACAGTCGGCTGCAGACGCCGATGTATCGGGCGGTGGCGACCATCGCGGTGCAGCCGGCGCGGCCGGATTTCGGCCAGAGCCAGGCCGCTAAAACCCTCCTGAACAGCTATCTCCAGATCCTCTCCAGCGTCTACGGAGGGGACGATCCCGCCCAGCCCTCCGCGCGACGGGTGATTCAGGATCTGGGCTTGACGATAGCCCCCGAGCAGTTGCGCCGGAATATATCGCTTTCCCTGGACGAACGCAGCATGGTGATTCGCCTGGAAGTGCGCGCTCCCGATGGAGAGCTGGCCCGGCAGATCGCCAAGCGGTGGGCCCAGCAGTTTGTGGAGTGGCGGCAGAAGGAGAATGAGAAACTCCGGCGCGAGGATCGGATCGATGCCCTGCTGGTGGATGAGCCCACCTATGCCCGGTTCCGCCCGCAGACCCGTTTGAATGTAGCCCTGGGCGGCCTGGCCGGGCTGTTGCTTGGGCTGATCGTGCTGTTCTTTGAAGAGGGCGTGGAGAATCTTCGCCGATGGATGGAAGCTCCTCCAGCCCCCCGGCGACGGGAAGAGATCCCGGAAGCCCTTCCCTGACCTCCCAGTGACAGAAGCCGGTATGGACCCCCGATCCTGGCCGATGGCGACCGAAGCCTGCCGGATCCTGCGAGCCAACCTGGAGGCGTTGCGACTGGAGCATCCGCTTCAGGTCCTGCTCCTGATCCCGGCGTCCCCTGGGGAGGCTGCCGCGGAAGTAGCGCTGGATCTGGGCCTCGCTTTTGCGGAGGCGGGTCGGCAAACCCTGCTGGTGGATGCGGATCTGGAACGGCCCCAGCTTCACGAGGCCCTGAGGGTTTCCCCTTCGCCCGGGCTCCGCGCGCTGCTGGCCGGGATGGGAAGCCCCATCGATGCGGCCTTAGCGGAGACCGGGATCCCCGGGTTGAGTTTGTTGCCTGCCGGCGCGCCGGGCTCGGATCCACGCCCTCCCAGCTCCCGAAAGGTTGGGGAACTCCTTCAGGCGCTCCGGCGACGAGCGGAGCGGATCCTGATTTATTCCCCTCCTGCGCAAACCGCCAGCTGGACCCTGGAGCTGGCGGAGCACAGCGATGGAGCCCTCCTCATCGCTCGTGTCCGCCGCACCCATCGGGCCCATCTGCTCCAGGCCCGCGAGGCCCTGGAACGGGTCCATGCGACGGTCCTGGGGGTGATCCTCTGGCGGGCGTAGGACGGTTTGGGAAGAAGTGGCCCATCGCGTAACTGGCCGTAGCGGAAAGGGAGGCGTTTTGCGAATAGGCACCACCCGTTTGCGGCATGAGGGTTTGGGGGGTGAGGGGCGGTTGGCTTCGCCGCTGGATCTCTCACCCCCTCCACCAGCAAGTGGGAATCCCATGTGGGAGGGAGGAGGATGACGTCGATCAAAGCGCTGATCCTGAGCGGAGGGAAGGGGACCCGGCTCTATCCCCTGACCTTCACCAGCGCCAAGCAGCTGATCCCCATCGCCAACAAGCCGGTCCTCTTCCGGGTCATCGAAACCGTAAGAGACGCGGGCATCATCGACATCGGGATCGTGGTTGGGGATACGGCCCCCGAGGTGATGGCGGCGGTGGGGGATGGGAGCCGCTGGGGGGTGAAGGTGACCTATATCCGTCAGGAGGCGCCGCTGGGCCTGGCCCATGCGGTGAAAATCGCCCGGGGCTACCTGGGAGACACGCCCTTCGTGATGTTCCTGGGTGACAATGTGATCCAAGGAGGGATTCGTCATCTGGTGCGGATGTTTCTGGAGAGCAACTACGATGCCCAGATCGTCTTGAAGGAAGTCCCCGACCCTCAGCACTATGGGGTGGCGGAACTGGAGAACGGCCGCATCGTGCGGCTGGTGGAAAAGCCCCGGGAGCCGCGCAGCAATCTGGCGCTGGTGGGGATCTATCTCTTCCGGCCGCCGATCTTTGAGGCGGTGGAGGCCATCCGCCCCAGCTGGCGGGGCGAGCTGGAGATCACGGACGCCATTCAATACCTGGTGGAGAAGGGCTACATGGTTTACCCCTACATCCACACCGGGTGGTGGATTGACACCGGGAAGCCGATCGATATGCTCGCTGCCAACAGCCTGGTGCTGGAGGAGCTGGAGCCGCGGGTGGAGGGGTATGTGGATCGGGATTCGGTGCTGGAGGGGAAGGTGATCATCGAGAGGGGCGCGGAAATCATCAACAGTCGGGTCCGCGGCCCGGCGATCATCGGGGAACACACCCGGGTGGTGAACAGCTACATCGGCCCCTTCACCAGCATCTATCATCACTGCGAGATCATCAACAGCGAGATCGAGCACAGCATCGTGCTGGAGCACTGCCGCATCGAGGACATCCCGCGGATCGCGGACAGCCTGATCGGCCGCCGCGTGGTGATCGCCCACTCGCCGATGAAGCCGAAGGCGTATAAATTCACCTTAGGGGACTATAGCCAGGTAGGGATCGTCTGAGCAGAGTTCCGAACTCGTTATCCATCCTCTCGGATGAGACCGATGCAGGTTTCACGTCCGGAAACCCAACGGGTGGTGATCACCGGGATGGGGGCGCTTTCCCCCCTTGGCCTGAACGTCGGGGCGTTCTGGGAGGGCTTAATCGCCGGCCGCTCGGGCATCGGCCCGATCACCCAGTTTGACGCCTCGGGGCTCCCGGTCCGGATCGCCGGCGAAGTGAAGGGCTTTGATCCGACCATCGCCCTCTCCCCGAAAGAGGCCCGCCGCATGGCCCGCTGTTCTCAGTTCGCCGTCGTGGCGGCGTTGGAAGCGGTTCGGGACGCTGGATTCGATGGCTTCCCGGATCCCGAACGGGTGGGGACGCTGATCGGGGTAGGGATGGGAGGCTATGAGGTGGCGGACCGCCAGATCCAGATCTTCCGCACCCAGGGGCTGGCGCGGGTGAGCCCCTTCGCCCTCGTGGCTTCGATCCCGAATATGCCGAGCCATCACGTGAGCGTCTACTTTGGGGCGAAGGGCCCGATCGCTACCGTAGCCGCCGCCTGCGCTACCGGCGCCCAGGCCATCGGCGAGGCGGCGGAGTGGATCCGTCGGGGGATTGCCGATATCGCGATCTGCGGCGGGGTGGAGGCGCTGATCACGGATTTCGCCATCGCCGGCTTCGCGGCGATGCGGGCCCTTTCCACCCGGAACGAGGAGCCGGAGCGGGCCAGCCGCCCCTTCGATGCCCATCGGAATGGATTCGTTTACGCCGAGGGCGCGGGGATTCTGGTGCTGGAACGGCTTTCCCACGCTCGCGCCCGGGGGGCCCGGATCTATGCGGAGGTCCTGGGCTACGGGAACGCGGCCGACGCCCATCACGCGGCGGCGCCTGAGCCGGATGGGGCAGGGGCGGCCCGCGCCATGCGCTGGGCGCTCCAGGATGCGAGGATCGGGCCCGAGGAGATCGACTACATCAACGCCCACGGAACCTCCACCCGTTTGAACGATCCGATTGAGACGATGGCCATCAAACAGGTGTTTGGGGAAACGGCCTACCGGATCCCCATCAGCGCCACCAAGTCCATGATCGGCCATACGATGGGCGCGGCAGGGGCTCTGGGCGCCATCGCCACAGCGCTGACGCTGGTTCACCAGATCATCCATCCCACCATCAACTACGAGACGCCGGATCCCGAGTGCGATCTGGATTATGTTCCCAACGTGGCCCGCAAAGCGGGGGTGCGTCGGGCGCTGGTGAACGCTTTTGGGTTTGGGGGGCACAACGTCGCGCTGGTCCTCGGGCGATGGGAAGAAGACGGAGGGGAAGCCCCCATCACCGGAGGATAGCGGGGCTGCGATCCAACATTCCCTCTCTGGGTCGTGCGATCCCTGCAGAATTTCTCATGAAGGGCGGGCCATCCTCGGCGGCCCGCATCCCACGAGAAATAGACGCCCTTTTCTCCGGTGCGATCAGGGCGTGCGGGGGGAAGGTAAGGGAGGGATTGTGTTGCTCATTCCCCCCTCGGGAGCTCTGGGGGCGGAGCCGGACGCTGAAGGCACCCCGCTTCGCGCTCACGCGGAGAGGGCGTAGTCCTGGCTGGGTGTGAATCGCGATCCTTAATTCCTTCATCCCTAACCCCACGTCCCGGAAAGGGGGATTTCAAGATGATCTGGCGCAGGATTCGAGAGCTTCTGGGAAGGGGGATCCCGGAACCCGATCCCGATGCGATCTGGCTGTATGTGCAATGCGGGCGATGCGGGGCTCCTGTTTCCGTCCGGGCGGATCGCCGGTATGACCTAAACCCCCACGAATCGGGAACCGGTTACGTGTTGATCAAGGAGATCATGGATAACCGCTGCTTCCAGCTGATGCGGGCGGAGGTTCATCTGGACGACCATTACCGTGTGGTGGAACGGACCATTGAAGGGGGGCGCTTCCTGAGCCCCGAGGAATATCATCAGTTGCAAGGCGCGTGAGGGCGATTCGATCTCGAGCTCCCCCTAGGGGGTCATCGAAGGCGAGCTGCGCTGCTTTTTCTTCCTCCTTTTCGCGACCAATTGGCTATGGGGAGGAAGGAAACAAAACGCACTGTCCGGGAGGATTGAAAGCCTATGAAAGTCGTGCGCAACGAGGCATATATCCGGCGCCGGGCGACCATCGGCAACTGGGCCTTCCCGATCGGCTACATCATCCTGATCCTCGGGCTGGTGACTTCCCTGCTGTATCCCCAGCTCGCGCTCATCCCGGTCCTTGCCTTTTTCGTGGGTTTTGGGCTGACCCAAATCGGGATTTATTACATCCATCGCTTCGTGCGCCCGGACCGGCCGGAGGCGGCGCTGACCCAGGCCCTCAAGGGCTTAGATGATCGATATGTCCTCTATCACTACATGCTCCCTGCCGCTCACGTCCTGATCGGCCCGGATGGGGTGCGGACGTTTGTCGTCAAATGGCAGCGCGGGGAGATCCGCTGCCGGAACGACCGGTGGTCCCAGCCGATGGGGCCCCTTCGGCGCTTCCTGCGCTGGATGGCCCAGGATACCCTGGGGAACCCGACCCGGGAAGCGCAGCTGGAGGCGGAAGCCCTTCGCCGCTATTTCGCCCGCCATCTGGATAGGGGTGAGATCCCCATCCAGCCGGTCATTGTCTTTACCCATCCAGAAGCTCGTCTGGATGTCGAGGGCTGCAGCATCCCGGTCGTTCACGGGCGCAAACTGAAGGAGTGGCTACGGAAGGAGGCGCGGCAAGGAACCCTCCCCCGGGATCTTCAGGAGGCGTTGTGGCGGATCCTCCCGGCGCCGGATTCGGAGGGGTAAGGAGGAGTTCGGAGGCTCGATCGGGCCGCCGGAGATATTTTCCCCTTCGGGAGGGGCCGATCTCCGCCCCCAAAAGGCTTTATTCCTCTCTCCCCACGGCCCTTCAGGCGGTGGGGAGAGAGGATCGAGGGGATGGAGCGATCCCGTTCTCCACAGCGGGCTCTCCGCTGTGTAACTCCATGAGATCCCCCAAGCCCGAAGGGCCTGGGGGGATGCCGGATTTCAAAGGAGCTATTCGGCCGCGGAGGCCAGGGCGGGATAGCCCCGGTGCTCCAGCTCGGCCAGGAACTTCTCCGCCTCCATCGCGGCCATGGCCCCGAACCCGGCCGAGGTGATGGCCTGTCGGAACCATCGGTCATGCACCTCGCCGGCGGCGAAGACGCCGGGAACGCTGGTGTGCAGCCGCTCGTTGACTTTGATGTAGCCTGCCTCGTCCATTTCCAGCTGTCCGCGGAACAGCGTGGTGTTGGGCTCATAACCGATGAAGATGAATACACCATCCGTAGGGAATTCCCATTCTTCCCCTGTCTTCACGTTCCTCAGCCGCACCCCCCGCACCTTGCCGTCGCCCAGGATGGTTGTGACGATGGTGTTCGTCAGGAAGGCGATCTTCGGGTTGTTCCGCGCGCGCTCCTGCAAGATGGGCTGGGCGCGGAATTGATCCCGCCGGTGGATGATGGTGACCTTCCGCGCGTAGCGGGTGAGGAACAGCCCTTCCTGGAAGGCGCTATCGCCCCCGCCCACCACCACGACCTCTTTGTCCATGAAAAAGAAGCCATCGCAGGTGGCGCACACGGAGACACCCCGTCCCCAGAACTCCTGCTCGCCGGGGACATTCAGACGGCGAGGGGTGGCTCCGGTGGCCACGATCACCGCCTTAGCCTCGTATTCCTCACCATACGTGCGCACCCGGAAGGGATGACGCCGGAAATCGACCTCGATCGCCTCATCGAACTCAAAGCGGGCGCCGAAGCGTTCCGCCTGTTGCTTCATACGCTCCGCCAGTTCCGCGCCGCCGATGGGCTCCGGAAAGCCGGGGAAGTTCTCCACCACATCTGTGGTGGCGATCTGACCGCCGACGCTGTTGCCGGTGATGACCAGCGGCGAGAGATTCGCCCGCGCCGCGTAGAGGGCCGCCGTTAACCCGGCCGGCCCGGCGCCCAGGATGATCAGGTTCTCCATTCGAACTTCCCTCCTGTATGGGGGTTTATGCCATGAGTAACTTCAGGCAGCCAGCCCGATCCAAGGGCCTTCAGGAGGGATGCGAGCCAGGTCCCTCCCTCCCCAAACCTGCGGTAGAGCTCGGAAGTCGCCCAAGATAGCCCTTCCAAACCACTGAAGGCCCGTCCGAATCCTTTGCGCCGCAAGGGGATCCTTCTCCTCAATCCGGAGGTGGCGGCTCGACCATCCTCGGAGAGACGTTTCTCCGCTCAATCGCGTAAGCCGGAGGAGAGGCCGGCTGACACGGGCTCCGGGACGGCCTCCCGGGCGGGCTGGACGCGCCAGATGCGGGTGGGATCCTGAATCCGGTCCGGGAAGAGCACCCCGTCCAGATGATCGATCTCATGCTGGAACACGCGGGCCACCAGGCCTTCCGCCCGGATCCGAACCCGCCGCCCATCCCGGTTGAGGCCCCGCACGGTCACCCATCGATGACGGGGAACCCAGCCATACCACCCGGGAATGGAGAGGCAGCCCTCCACTCCCTCTACAATCTCCGGGGAGGCTTCCACGATCTCTGGGTTGATGACGACATGCAGGATCCCGCTCCCGGGCACCTCCTCGTCCTCCGGGACCTCCACGACGATCACGCGGAGGGATTCCCCGATCTGGGGCGCGGCCAGGCCGATCCCTTCCGCCGCTCGCATGGTCTCCACCATATCGTCGATCAGGCGGCGGAGGGCCGGCGTGATCCGCAGGACAGGCTCCGCCTTCCGTCGCAGGATCGGTCGATCCGCCATGACAATCGGTCGCACCGCCATGGGTGGATCCCTCCTCTTTTGCCCCTTAAAAATTCGATGCGTTCGCCCCTCAAATGGTGACACGAGGGCAGGAGATCAGGTGTCTGACTTCTATTGATTTTAGAGGGATCTCGCTTAGTCGACCACCATGCTTTGCTTTGTCCATTTTTCAGTTGGGGGTTTTCGGGAGTGATGCGGGAGGCCAGGGGCTATCCCCTTCCAGACTGGCTTCGGTTCGTCAAATCCCCCGCCTGTAGCTGGACTTGATGGGCGGGCGAGGCTGCCCATCAGGGGATGCCGGGGAAGGGGCCATCATGGTCATTAAACGCTGCTGTGTCGGACAACCCCTTCGGTGACTCCCGATAGAGCGGATCCGGAGGCGTGTCCCTTGCCGGGGGAACGCCGGCTTGCTGTTTGACGTCTTTCCTGTGAGATCAGCCGGAAGGAGGTTCTCATGCGCCCGCTCTTCGTCGGGATCATCCTCGGAATGCTTCTCGTCGCATGTGCGCCGGTCGCGCGCCCGATCCCTGGGGAGATGTCTCAAGCGCCGGAGGCTGTTCAACCTCAGATCAAAAGCGCCGGCGGCCCGCAGGCGGAGGACGCGCGGGCGCTGAAAGGGGCACCTCCCGCCACGCCGGTGGCCGTCGCCGTAAATCCTCCCGGAGGGATCCCCAATCCCGCCGTCCGCATGATCATCAAAAACGCCGAGATGCGCCTCTTGGTCTCCAGCGTCGATGAGGCCCTCACCCGCATCGAGGGACTGGTGGCCGATATGGGCGGCTACATCCTGAACAGTCGCACCTGGTTCCAGGACGAGGAAAAATATGCCAGCCTGACGTTTGCCGTGCCCTCGGAGCGGTTTGAGGAGGCGCTGGGCCGGTTGCGGCGCATTGCGACGAAGGTGGCGGATGAGAACACTTCGGGCCAGGATGTCAGCCAGGAATATGTGGATCTGGAGGCCCGGCTGGCCAACCTGGAGGCGGCAGCGGCCCGGCTCCGGGAGTTCCTAAAAGAGGCGAAGTCCGTGGAGGAGGCCCTCCAGGTGGAAGCGCGGTTGCGGGAGCTGGAAGGGGAGATCGCCCAGGTGAAAGGCCGCATGAACTTCCTGAAAGGGCGCTCCACCTACTCGCTGATCACGGTCATCCTGGAACCCCTGCGCCCCACGCCGACCTTGACCCCCACGCCGACGCCCGTTGTGTGGGATCCGGGGGAAACATTCCGCGAGGCCACCGGGGTGCTGGGGATCCTGTTGCGGGCCCTGGTGGATTTCAGTATTTGGGTTCTGGTGTTAGGAGGCCCTTTTATGCTTCCGGCTGGGGTGATCGCCTTCATGGCTTACCGGTTCCGGAATCGCCGTCGGATCGGGTAGGGTGGGATCGGACCTGAGGGAGGGACTATCCTGCGCTTCTTTCTCGCGTGCGCCAATTTCTTCGCCGTCGTCGCTCCTTGCCCTCGCGGCAGGGAGCTGGAAGTTGGACATCCTCCTCGCTGAGCCCGTGGAAGCCTGAAGTTTGTTAGCATTCCAGGTGAGGATCCTCACTACTCCTTCTCGAAAGGGTGGAGTAGATTTTCAGAAAAATTAGAAAAATTTTGAAAAATATCCTGCCCAGGAGATGCTGCGATGCATCCCCCGCAAGAGCTGGCCCGAACCGCAGCGGAGGCCCAGCGACCTGTGGTGCTAGTGGGGCCGCCGAATGTCGGGAAGTCGGCCCTCTTTTTCCGACTGACCGGCCGCTACGCCACGGTCTCGAACTATCCGGGGACCACAGTAGATCTCCTGATGGGCCGTCTCCCCGATGGGGGCCCGCTCCTGGATACGCCGGGGACTCGAAGCCTTTTCCCGCTTTCGGCGGAGGAGCAGATCACCCAGGCGGTGTTGCTCACAGCCCAGCCGCAGGCGGTCATCCAGGTGGCAGATGCTCGCCAGCTTCGCCAGGCGCTTCTCCTTACCCTCCAGCTCGCGGAACTGGAGGTTCCGATGGTTCTGGACCTGAACCTGATGGATGAGGCGCAGGCGGAGGGAGTGGAAATCGATCTGGAGGGCCTGGCCGCTCGTCTGGGCGTTCCGGTCGTCGCCACGGTGGCGGTATCCGGGCAGGGGCTGGATCGTCTGCGGGCCCTGATCCCCGAGGCCCGCGTTCCCCGGGTTCGGCCCACCTACGATCCGCCGTTGGAGGAGGCGCTTCAGCGACTGGAGGCGCACCTGCCCCCCGGCCCGGGCCGTCGCTATCAGGCGCTGGGGATGCTCCTCCACGACCCCCTGATCCTTCAGCAGATCCCCGATGAAGCACTGCGGGAGGAGGCCGCGGCGTTGCGCCGGAATCTGGAGGCCCATTACGGACGTCCGCTCCCTTACGTCCTGGCGCGCCAGCGGCACCGCTGGGCGGAGGAACTGTTGAAGGACCTGGTGCGGCGGAAACCTCATGCGGCCGGCTCGTGGGCACGACTCCAGCGGCAGCTGGACGCCTTCACCCTTCATCCGGTTGCAGGCTGGCTGATCATCGCGCTGGTCCTCTGGGCCACTTATCAGTTTGTGGGCATCTTCGGCGCCCAGACGCTGGTGGGCTTTCTGGAGGAAACCGTCTTTGGGATCTGGCTGCTCCCCTGGATCACCGCCCTGGCCGAACGCTGGATCCCCTGGCCGCTGGTTCGGGATTTCCTGTTCGGACCGTATGGCCAGATCTCGATGGCCTTGACCTACGGCCTGGCCATCGTGTTGCCCATCGTGAGCACCTTCTTCCTGGTGTTCAGCCTCATGGAGGATTCCGGCTATCTCCCTCGCCTGGCGGCCATGCTCAATCGCCCCTTCAAGGCCATGGGGCTGAACGGACGCGCCGTCCTTCCCCTGGTGCTGGGGCTGGGCTGTGTGACCATGGCGACAATGACCACGCGGGTGCTGCACACCCGAAAGGAGCGGGTGCTAGTGACACTGTTGCTCGCGCTGGCGGTCCCGTGCTCCGCCCAGCTGGGGGTGATCTTCGGGATGATCGCGATGGCTGGTCCCGCGGCGCTGGGGATCTGGCTGGGGATTGTGGCAGCGGTGCTG
>NZ_JANWXB010000109.1 GCF_025055495.1 Thermoflexus sp.
CCCAACTGAAAAATGGACAAAGCACTACGTCCTGCCCGACGTCGCCTTCGCCCATTCCTACGCCGAAACCGCCGGGGGGGAAGCCCGAAAAACCCCCTGGCGGGGGAGGGCTTGGCAGGGCCCCATCCACCCCCGCCGGAGCCATTAATCGATCACCGTCTGGCTCTGCTCCCGCAGATACTGGATCAGGTAGTAGGGCCCGCCGGAGCCCCGACCGGTGGAGCCGCTGGCCTTCCAGCCGCCGAAGGGCTGATAGCCCGGCCAGGCGCCGGTGGTCGCCCCCGCCGCCCGGTTCACATAGGTCACGCCGGCCTCGATGTGATCGAAGAACCACTGGATCTCCTGCGGGTCGTTGCTGTAAAAGCCGGCGGTCAGGCCGTAATCCACCGCGTTCGCATAGCGCATGGCCTCTTCCAGGGAATCCACGGTCACCAGGCAGGTGATGGGCAGGAACATCTCCTCCTGGAGGAGCGGGTGATCCGGTGGGAGGCCATCCACCACGGTGGGCTCCACAAAGTATCCCTTGGCGAACTCGCCGTCCGTCAGGACATTGCCCCCGAACAGCACCACCCCATCTCGGCGGAGGATCTCCATATATCGCTGGAACTTCTCATAGGCCGTGCGATTGATCACCGGCCCCAGGAAGACGTCCCGCTGGGTCGGATCGCCGATCCGGATTTTGCTGGTGAGATCCAGGAACTTCTCCAGGAACGCATCCCGCACCGGTCGCTCCACGTAGATCCGCGAGGCGGCCGAGCACTTCTGGCCCTGGAGGCCGAAGGCGGAGCGCATGCACCCCAGCGCCGCCCGATCCAGATCGGCGTGGCGGCTGATGATCACCGGGTTCTTGCCGCCCATCTCCAGGATGATGGGCTTGGGATACTTGGTGGAGGCCGCCACCTTCCGGTAGATGGACATCCCCACCTCATAGCTGCCGGTGAAGGTGATGCCAGCCACATCGGGATGCAAGACCAGCGGATCGCCGACCTCGCTTCCACTGCCCGTGATGTAGTTGAAGGCGCCGTCCGGCACCCCCGCGTCCCGGAAGATCTCATAGAGTTTGTAGCCCACATAGGGGGTGTCCGAAGCCGGCTTGAAGACGACAGTATTTCCGGCCAGCAACGCCGCCCCAGAGGGGCCGCCGGCTAGGGCGAACGGGAAGTTAAAGGGGGAGATCACCGCCCACACGCCGTAGGGCTTGAGCACGCTGCGATTGTGGTGCTTGGGGGATTCCTGCTTCATCGGCTGGATGTAGCCGTCGTGGGCCTCCATCTGATCGCAGTAATAACGGATCAGATCCGCGGTCTCTTCCACATCCCCCAGGGCTTCCAGGCGGTTCTTGCCCACCTCCAGGCTCATCAGCGCGGCGATCTCAAAAGCCCGCTCGCTGATGAGATCCGCCGCCCGCCGCAGAATCTTCACCCGCTCAGTCCAGGGAAGCCGGCTCCACGCGGGGAAAACGGCCTTCGCTGCCGCCACCGCGTCGCTGACGTCCTGAGGCGTCCCGCGCTGGAAAACCCCCAGGAGCCAGTCCGTGTGGATCGGGGAGCGATCCTCAAAGGTGCGCTCGGTATAACGCGGCTGACCGCCGATCACAATGGGGATCGTCCCGCCCAGGCTCTCCCGGACCTTCCCGAGGGCGACTTCATATCGGATGTGGAGCTCCTCACTGGGGACGGCGAGGGTGGCATAGGTGATCTTGAGAGGTGGAGCCGGCGCTTCCGCCGTCGGAACAACCTTCCGGCGGGGGGCCGCTCGAGCCGGTGCTTTGCGGGTCGTGGGGCGGGCCGCCTTCTTCGGGGCCGCCTTTTTCGCCGCCTTCTTCACTGCCTTCTTTTTCGCTGGCATACGAGGCCTCCTGAAGCGTCTGACCGCTTAAGGCGAAATGCCTTCTCGAGGGAAGCCCACGGCGTAATTTCTACATTGCATCACGGGTCACCTGAAATATGGAATCCGCAGGCCGCCTGTCAGGGTTTCCCGTTTGAGGGGAAGGGTCAGCCCTTGAAGCGCTTCCTCAGGGACCTTCACTCGCTTCCCCTCCAGGGTCTGCAAACGCTCCGGGGTGAGCACGGGATCTTCCACCCCGGGTGGAATCTGAACCTCCAGTAGCGTGAGCAGACGACAGAGGACCTGTCGCATCACGGGGTCCTCGCCCTCTATGACGGCCTGGAACCGCGCGGCCACGCGCGGCCCCTGGATCGATCGCCAGGCAAATCGCAACTCGACCGTTCGCTCGGAGATCTCCATTTCTTTAGTATTCCCTTTTCGCATTATTCAGCGACGAAGGGATCCCCCTGCGTTTCCGCGGCCTTTACCCGCAGCCCCATGGTGGCGGGTAAAGGGATCAGAAAACACACAGGTCACGGAGGCAGCCGGAGACCGCATCCCCCGGCAATGTGATTATAACCCACCTCCGAGGCGGATAGCCCCATGACCCTCCGTTTCGCCTTCCCCCCGGCCAGAGGACCGCGGGGGGCATGGATAAGGGTGAGCGAGGCCCTGAAGACCCCTACTCGGCCCCAAAGGCCTTCGGATTTCCCTTCGAGCACTTGGCCTGTTTTGGGACTGGAGATGTTCCCGCTGCAGACGCGGCGTCGATCGTCCCTCCCCCCTGTATCCCCCTCTCTGAGGCCTGAAGGGCCCCAGAGAGGGGGATTGCAAGGCAACACCGCCTGACTGAATGGTTACTGCCCCTCGCGCAGGAGGGCGATCAGAACAGGCGGCCCCATGGCAAAGAAGGCAATCAAGCCAAGGACTTGAGCTACTGGATCTGGCTGGGGATCTATAAGCGGGTGAAGGATAAAGGGAGCCCCGGCGATCGCATATGCCAGAACAGCTTCCACCGGCGGCGCTCCCGACCGGGAAGGAGCCGGAGCCGCCAGACGAGGGGAGAGCCAGAGATAGGCTCCATAGATCAACAGCATCGTGAGCATCCAGCCCCCAAAATTCTGAAGCGGGACGCCAAAGTAAGGCCCGGGGGTCTTCCACACCCAGAAACCCAGACGGCTCATCACCGGATCCATCGCCAGATCCCAGGCGGTCATCCACATCGCAGCCAGAACGGCCACGCCCCACCAGCGGCGAGGCGCTATGGGCGATTCGCCCAGAACCTGGCACGTCAGGATCAGCGTCGGATAGGTCATCATAAACCAGGCGAAAGGAATGAGGATCGGAACGCCCAGCAGAAGCGGCCCTAAGCGCCCGGTGTAAGTGTAAGGACCATAGATCCAGCCGGTGGCCACCCCGAGGGCCTCCATCCCCAGGCTGATGCCGAAGGTCAGGCCGAGGAGGAGCAACGCGCGGGATCGCCCCAGAGTCGGAAGCGCATGGGCCAGGGCGAACCCCCACTGAAGCAATGTATTCAGCGGCATCAGCCAGAAAGGATGGGGCCATCCCCAGGATACCGCCATCACGTGGTAAAGCGTTACCCCGCCAAAAGCCGCCAGCAGAGCCCGCCGCATTCGTTTTCCCTCCTATTATGCCCTTGTCCCTCAAAACCCATATTTGGTTCCACACCGCTGTTCTGTGGGTTTCGAGAGTGAATCCTTCTTGGCGAGACTGAAGGGCGTGGAAAGGCGAAATGGGGCTCTCCCCCCTTCCCCATGGCCGCTTTGCAGCGTGGGGAAAGGGGGAGAAAAGACTTCCTGAGGCAGCGAACCGCGTAACTCCTCATCGGTTGGGGGAGCCAGGCCGAGGGCCTTCGATCCTCGGCCTGGTTCCCCCATGTCGTTCATTCTCACTCGCCGGGCCCCTCGGCCAGCCATTGCCTCAGGATCTCCCGGGCCTTCCAAGCCGCGCGAGCCCGGTGGCTGATCTGGTTCTTCATGGCCAGGGGAAGCTCCGCCATCGTTTTCCCGAGCTCCGGGATGTAGAAGATCGGATCGTAGCCGAACCCGTAGGTCCCTCGGGGCTCGAAGGCGACATAGCCCTCGAGACGCCCCTCCACCAGCGTCGGGGGTTCCCCGGGCCGGGCCAGGGCGATCACACAGCGAAACCGCGCCGTCCGCTGGGGCCACGGGACACTTGCCATGAGCTCGAGGACCTTGCGAATGCGCATCCGATCATCGGCGTCAGGTCCGGCGAACCGGGCGGAGCGAACACCCGGAGCGCCCCCCAGCGCATCGATCTCTAACCCCGAATCGTCCGCCAAGGTCCACAGCCCGCTGCGCTCAGCGTAGAACATCGCCTTCCAACGGGCGTTGTCCTCGAGGCTTTCATGGGGTTCCTCGGCGGCTTCCGAGATCCCGAGGTCGAGAAGATCGATCAGCCTCAGCGGGAGATCGGAAAGAAGCGCAGCCAGCTCCCGGCGTTTCCCGGGATTGTGGGTGGCGATCAGGAGCCGCCGTTCATGCTTCGGGGGAACGGGGGGATGCATCCGCACGCTCATTCTGGAGCTTCTCGATCCCGTTTCGGACGATCTGAAGAAGCTGGGAGAGGGTTTCCTCCAACTCCAGAAGCCGGGTCAGCGCGTAGTCATCGGCATCCGCCTTCAGGCGATCCGCCTCGCGCTGGGCCCGCTCAACGATCACGGCGGCCCGTTGCTCGGCCGCCTGGACGACCTGATGCTGGGCGATGAGATCGCTGGCCTGCTCCTGGGCCAGCGCGACGATGCGCTCGGCCTCCTCTTTCGCCTGAGCGATGATCCGCTCCCGCTCCTGGGCGATCCGTCGGGCCTGTTTGATCTCCTGAGGGATCGTCACCCGCATCTGATCGATCAGGTCCAGAAGCCGCCGCTCTTCGATCACCACCCATCTCAGGAAAGGAAGAGGACGGCTGCGAAGAACCAGCTGTTCCAGTTGATCGATCAGATGCAGGATGTCCATCCCGACCTCCTATGGACCTCGACAAGGATCCACAGCATGGATCCCAGGGGGATCTTCCGTCAGGAGACGAACGGCGCAACTCCTTAATGAAGAGCAGGCGGGATCGCCAAAGATCGCCCCACCTGCCTCGGAAAGTCCTTCGGAGAAAGAGAGAGCTCGCCGTCGGATGCCCGTTACTCACGGATGGAGATGATCGGGACCGTCTCCCCAGCGCGTTCAGCGGCCTTCGCCGCCAGAGCGCGGGCCACGTGAGGCGGGACCATCGCCGAGACGTCCCCGCCCAGCAGGGCGATCTCGCGGACGATGCTGGAGCTGATGAAGGCATAGTCCCGGCTGGTCATCAGACACACCACCTCCACCTCGGGGGCCAGCTGCTTGTTCGTCAGAGCCATCTGGAGCTCCAACTCGAAATCTGAGATCACGCGAAGCCCTCGCACGATCACCCGCGCCCCGATTCGCCGGGCGAAATCGACCGTAAGGCCGCTGTAAGCGGTGACGGTGACGTTAGGGAGATGCTGCAGGGCTTCCCGCACCAGAGCTAGACGTTCCTCCAGGGAGAAGAGCAGGCTTTTGCTGGGGCGATCGTAGACGCCCACCACCAGCTCATCGAAGATCGCCGCCGCGCGGGTAGCGATATCGATGTGCCCATAATGGATGGGGTCGAAAGATGCTGGATACAATGCTCGAGTCATCTCCGGCTCCCATTTCAGGTTAGGGGTGGTGGGATGGCTAACTATCGTCCATCTCACCACCCCGATCCCCCAGATTGCCGGACAGATCCTCCGTTTTCACACCCCCCTTTCTCTCCCTCCCGCCGCCCTTCGGACAGCGGGAGGGAGAGAAAAAATCAGGGTTATTCGGATAGGCTCTTAACTGGGCTCCACAGGGCCCTGCCAGAAGCGAGACACAGCCTCCGCCAGAAGACGATGCTCTGGAGCCTGAAGGTCGGGATCGCGCTCGGCCAGGCGTTCCGCGGCCTCACGGGCGATCTCCAGGAGGCGCAGATCGGTGAGATCGGCCAGGCGCATCTCCGGGAACCCGCTTTGGCGTGTGCCCAGGAAATCACCAGGCCCCCGCATCTCGAGGTCTTTCTGGGCCAGCTGGAAGCCATCATAGATGGTTTCGATGGCCCGGAGGCGTTCTATAGCGCTCTCGGAGGGGGATTCCGCCAGCAGAAGACAATACGATTGATAGCTGCTCCGCCCGACCCGACCTCGGAACTGATGAAGCTGGGCCAGCCCGAACCGGTCGGCCCCCTCGATGAGGATCACGGTGGCATTGGGCACATCCACACCCACCTCCACCACTGGCGTCGCCACGAGGATCTGGATCTCCCCGCGGGCGAAGGCGCTCATCACCGCCTCTTTCTCCTCAGATTTCATCCGCCCGTGGATCAGGCCCAGCCGGAGGTCGGGGAAGACTTCCCGTTGCAGCCGCTCGTATTCTTCCACCGCGGCCTTCGCCTCGATTTTATCGGAGCCCTCCACCAGGGGACAAATGATATACGCCTGGCGGCCCTGCTCCACCTGGCGGCGGATGAAGGTATAGGCCCGCTCCCGCTCCTCCGGCATCAACCAGCGGGTCAGCACGGGCCGTCGACCCGGCGGCATTTCGTCCAGGACCGAGAGGTCCAGGTCGCCGTAGAGGGTGAGCGCCAGCGTTCGGGGGATTGGGGTGGCGGTCATCACCAGCACGTGCGGGTTGTATCCCTTGCCCCGCAAGGCCGCCCGTTGGAGCACCCCGAAACGTTGCTGTTCATCGATGACCACGAACGCCAGATCCTGGAACGCCACCTCCTCCTGGATCAGGGCATGGGTCCCCACCACCAGATGACATGTCCCTTCGGCCAACTCCCCATAAATCTGAGCCCGCTCCGCCCCGCTCACCCCCGAAGTCAACAGACGGATGGTGGGGGTGGGAAGCCCGGCACCCG
The DNA here is from genome assembly GCF_025055495.1 of Thermoflexus sp. Lineage (GTDB taxonomy): Bacteria > Chloroflexota > Anaerolineae > Thermoflexales > Thermoflexaceae > Thermoflexus. The sequence continues at coordinate 6,757 of NZ_JANWXB010000109.1, forward strand.
CCCAGCGCTCGGCCAGAGAAAGCAACGTCCGGTAATGCTGTTCCGACAGGATCTCGGTGGGCGCCATGATCGCCCCCTGGGCGCCTGCCAAGAACACCGCGTAAGCCGCCAACGCGGCCACGACGGTCTTCCCGGAGCCCACCTCGCCCTGCAACAACCGGTTCATCGGCACGCCGGAGCGCAGATCGGCCAGGATTTGATCCAGAGCCCGACGCTGAGCCCCTGTGAGGGAGAAGGGAAGGGCTTCGATCGCCCGTTCGAGGGCAGTTTCATCGAAGGCCAGGGCCCGTCCGGGGACACCGCGCCATTGCCGGCGAGCTTCCAGCAAGCCGATTTGCAAGTAGAACACTTCGTCAAAGGCCAGCCGCCGGCGCGCCTTTTCCAGCGGCTCCCAATCCTCCGGGAAATGAACCTGCTTCAACGCGGTGGGAAGATCCGGGAAACCATACGCCTCCCGGATCCAGGCGGGGATCGGATCTTCCACTCGATCCGCCCAATAATCCACCACCCGCTTCAGGACCGATCGCATCAGGCGCTGGGTGAGGCCTTCGGTCAGCGGGTAGATGGGGACGATGCGGGCGGTGTGCAGCAACTCCCGATCGGCAGGCTCCCACTCCGGGGAACGGAACACCGGACGACCGAGGAATTCCTCCACCCGCCCGCTCACCACGATGAACTGGCCCGGCCGGATGCGATCCAGTAAATAGGGCTGGTTAAACCAGGTGCACTCGATGATTCCCGAGCCATCGGTGAGCAGCGCCCGGATCACCGTGAGGCCGTTCCCCGTCTGTTTGCTCCCGATATCCATCACCTCGCCGATGACGGTCACCTCTTCCCCGATCCGAAGGCGATGGATGGGTTTCAGGGCCCGGAAATCCACATATCGGCGGGGCAGCAGATATAGCAGATCCCGGATGGTCTGCACCCCGAGGCGCAATAAGCGCTGGGCCCGCTCGCGGCCCACCCCATGGATCAAGTGAACGGGCGCATCCAGCCCCATGGCCTCCACTTTCGCCGCCAGTTTCGGAGGAACAGGAGGGGCTCCCCGGGAGCGCGGGCGGGCGGGCGCGGCTCGCTCCGGCCGCGGAGGCGGCGCAGGCGTCGAAGGCTCCTCCCGCGGTTTCTCCACCGGAGGGACAGGTGGGGCCGGCGTGGGTTCCGAGGGCGGAGGCACTGCCGGTTCATCTTTCGTCGCTGGGGTCGGCCGGGTGGTCCGAAGCTCCCGCTCGCGCTGCAGGGCCTCCTGGATTCGGGCCTCGATCCCTTCGATTAACAGCCGACGTTCCTCGATATTCGCCGCTTCATAGCGCCGAAGATCCGCGTAGATCGCCTCCAGGAGGAGGAGAACGTCCGGATCATGCTCCCTCAAGGCGGCACGGGCCTGGCGATACCAGTGATCCGCAAATCGGCCGATCCCTCCGATCACGATCCGGTTGCGGTAACCGTCCTGGACCTCATGTTTCAGGATCTTCTGTAGCTGGGTGAAGGGTGAAGCCATCGCCTTCCCTCACTGCGCTTGAGTCTGGCATGAACCGCTGACCGTTTCGGGCCAGCCCAGGGGGTATCCTTCCGGTCAGGATCTTCACGCTTGCAGCCGCACCCGCACCAACAAGCGGGGGGTGCCTTCATACCAGTGGCGAACGGTTCCCGCCCCATACTTTTCACGGAACCAGTCCGTCACGGTGGGAAGCCATTCCGGTGGCAGCGGTTCTGCCACCCCTTCCCAGCGCCCTTCCTCCGTTTCAATCGCCACCCGAGGGTCCGCTCGCAGATTCTGATACCAGTCCGTTCCCCGCCCATGGGCTCGGGCATAGGCCATCAGGTAAATCGCCCCATCCCGATAAACAAACCACAATTCCACCCGATGGGGCCGTCCGGTTTGTCGGCCCCGGGTGATCAGATCGATCACTTCCGCTCCCTCCAGGGGATGCCGGGCCATAGTCATCTCAGTCCTGAACGATGTCCCCGCCGGATCAAGTATAATGCAAACCCGGGTTGCGTTTGTTCCCTTCTCGCGCTACCGGACTACACGGAGAACATCGAGGAAGGACTTACGGCAAATCCCAGATGTCCTCCTTCGAGGGCTCTCGGAGTAGTGCATTGTCCAGTTATAAACTGGGGATTTGAGGAACCAAAGCGAGTCCAGAGGGCGATGACCCCTCCCCCCTTTCTCCCCCCTCCCCACGGCCCTCTGGGCC
>NZ_JANWXB010000118.1 GCF_025055495.1 Thermoflexus sp.
ATCCCGGATCCCGCCCGAGCTCTCCTGCAGGAGCTGGCGGGACCGTGGCTTTCCGAAATCGATCTGGAGCGAGCCCGCCTGCACATCGGAACCTGGCTCTCCCGTGCCATCCTGCGTCTGATGCCCGATCCGATTCCTGGCGTGGACCCCGCGGCGGTGACCTTGGGGCGGCATATTTTCATGGATCCGGCTTACTGGCCCCTCGATCGCCCGCCCGGATTGCTGTTGCTGGTCCATGAGCTGGTTCACGTGCGCCAGTGGCGGGAGAAGGGCGTGCTGGGCTTCCTCCGTGCTTATCTGGGCGATTATTTCTCGCACTCCCAACGCTACCTTGGAGTTCGCCTGGAGCATGAGGCGGTCGAGGTGACCGCCGCCGTCGAGGATCAATGGCGCGCGAGGGGATTTCCGATCTAAAGCTTTTGCGTTATATGATGGATGATAGAAGTTACGCCTTTAGCTCAGGCAGGTTGTCTGACGCCGGTTCTCCTGATCTCTCAAAACCTCTCAAGTTCGGAGGGAAGATATGCGGCGGGTGTTGATTCTCGGAGGCGGGTTCGGCGGGATCGCAACGGCGCATGCGCTCCGACAGCGCCTTCCCGCTGAGGATGAAATCCTGTTGATCGAGCGGCGCCCCCATTTCATGCTGGGCCTGCGCAAAACATGGGCGATGATCGGCCGGGGCACCCTGGAGGAGGGACGCCGCCCGCTGAAGGCCCTTGAGGGTTATGGCATCCGTGTCCTCCAGGGAACCATCACTTCCATCGATCCGGCGAATCGGGCCGTGGAGGTTGATGGCCAGCGGCTGGAGGGGGACGCGATGGTGATCGCCCTGGGGGCGGAGCTGGATCCAGATGCGGTGCCCGGGTTCCGGGAACACGCCATCAATGTTTACGATCCGAATGAAATCCCCCGGGCGACGGAGGCCGTTCGGGCTTTCCGGGGCGGGCAGGTAGTGATCGGGATTTTCGGCGCTCCTTATAAGTGCCCGCCCGCGCCCTATGAGATGGCCTTCCTGCTGAGGGACTTCTTCGAGGCCCATGGCATCCGGGCCCGTCTGTCGGTGTTCACCCCTCAGCCCATGTCCCTCCCGATCCTGGGCACGGCGGGGTGTTCGGTGCTGGAGGGCCGCCTGGCGGAGCACGGCATCGAGTTCCTTCCGAACTATAAAGCCACCGCGGTGGAAGCCGGGGCCGTGATCTTCGGGGAACGGCGGCGGCCCTTCGATCTGCTCCTCGGGATCCCGCCTCATCGCTGCCCGGAAGTCGTAGTCCGTAGCGGCCTCACCGATGGCGGCGCCTGGGTGCGGGTGAACCCCCGGACGCTGGAAACGCGTTTCCCAGGCGTCTATGCCATCGGCGATATCACGGAGATCCTGCTCCCCAACGGCATGCCGTTGCCGAAGGCCGGCGTCTTCGCCGAGGCGGAAGGGCAGGTGGTGGCGGAACGGATCGCCGCGGCTTTCGCTGGCCGGGAACCGGAGGCCACCTTCGGAGGGGAAGGGTTCTGTTATCTGGAGATGGGCCGGGGCGAAGCGATGCTGGTGCGGGGTCGATTCCTGAATGAGCCGGCCCCGGAGATCGAGATGACCGATCCCTCCCCGCGCTACCTGGAGGAAAAGCGGGCTTTCGAGGCGGAGCGGCTCCGGGCCTGGTTTGGGGGATAAGTGAAAGCGTCTCTTTCCTTACTCGAGGCCAGAGAAGCCCATCGACAGCCACTCTGGGGGCTCGTGATGGTGGAATAGGTTTTCGCAGGATGCGACCATCCACTGATCGCGCCCCGGCAAAATCCCGGCTATGGCAACAAGGCAATGGATCGACCGCAGGCGGCGTTGAGGCGGAAGGCGGAGCGGATCGACCGCAGGCTGGAGGAATACTATGGGATCCCAGCCCGCTGGCGGCTGGATCCGCTCTCGGAATTGATCCTGACCGTCCTCTCCCAGAACACCAGCGATGTGAACAGCTGGCGGGCTTTCGAGCGATTGCGCGATCGGTTCCCCAACTGGGAGGCGGTGCGGGATGCCCCGGTGGAGGCGGTGCAGGAGGCCATCCGCCCGGCGGGGCTTTCCGCTCAGAAAGCCCCTCGGATCCAGCGGATCCTCCGGCGGATCACCGAGGAGCGCGGGGAGCTGTCCCTGGACTTCCTGGCAGACTGGCCGGTGGAGGAGGCCAAGGCCTGGTTGCGCAGGCTGGATGGGGTGGGGCCGAAGACGGCCGCCATCGTGCTCCTGTTCTCGCTGGACAAGCCAGCGTTTCCGGTGGACACCCACGTGCATCGCGTGGGAACGCGTCTGGGGCTGATCCCGGAGGGGATGTCCGCGGAGAAAGCGCACGACTGGATGGAAGGGCTGGTTCCGCCGGAGCGCTACCTTCCTTTCCACCTGTTGCTGATCCGTCACGGCCGGGAGATCTGCAAAGCCCAGCGGCCCCGCTGCGATCTCTGCCCGGTGCGGCGCGAGTGCGCTTTTTATCGCCGGGGTCGCATATCGTCCCTGTAGGGGCAGGCACGGGGGCCTGCCCCTACAAAAAATCCGCGCGGCGCATCTTGTAGGGGCAACCCCCTGGGGTTGCCCTATATGGGCAGGCACAGGGGCCTGCCCGATGGGGCAGGCACGGGGGCCTGCCCCTACGAACGGGTCGGATCCGGAAGGATCTGCAGGCTGGCAAAGCCCGCCAGAAGCCGCTTGAGGCCGACTTCCTCGAACATCACCACCACCTCTTCGTCTGAGCCGACCCGTCGGCTTTCCAGGACCAGACCTTCCCCAAACCGGGGATGGTGAACCCGTGTGCCGGGGCGGAAACGCAGGCTCCCAGGGGAAGTCCCAGGGGTTTCCCGCAGGGGCGACTCCCGGGTCGACCATGTCCCCCGCCGGGATCGAGGGGCCGGGCCCATCAACAGCTCCTTCGGGATCTCCCGAAGGAAACGCGAGGGCGTGCGGATCTCATCGTAGCGACGGAAGGCGTAGGTCAGGACCAGGAGATCTTTGGCCCGGGTCATCCCCACGTAGAACAGGCGCCGCTCCTCCTCCAGAGCGGCTGGGTCGTCCATGGAGCGGCTGTGAGGAAGCAACCCTTCCTCCAGGCCGGTGATGAGCACGGCCTCGAATTCCAGGCCCTTGGCGGCGTGGAGCGTTAACAGGATGGGCGCCTCCACGTCGTCCCGCAGGGTGTCCACATCGGAGATCAGCGCTGCCTCGCCGAGGAAGGCCGCCAGGGGATCCTCGAACGCGCCCGGGCGGTAGGGAGCAGCAACCCGCAACAGTTCCAGCACGTTATCCCAGCGCCGTCCCCCGATCTCCGGCTCATGTTCCTCCAGGCTCTCCAGGTATTCCGCGTAGCCGATCTCATCGATGATCCGTCGCAACAATTCCGCCACTCCCATCCCCTCCCGGATCGCCCGCCAGGCCTGAATCCGTTCGGCGAAATCGGCCAGCGCATGATGGATCTTGTGGGAAAGGGAGACGCGGACGGCGCCGCTGGAGATCCCTTCGATGGCGGTGAAAAGGGAGGACCCCTGACGTTGCGCCAACGCCGTCAGTTTGGAGAGCGTCGCGGAACCGATCCCTCGGGGGGGCACGTTCAGGACGCGGGTCAGGCTGAGATCATCGTGGGGATTCAAGATCAGTCGAAGGTAAGCCAGCAGGTCCTTGATCTCGCGGCGCTGGTAGAAGCGAAGGCCGCCCACCAGTCGGTAGGGAAGCCCAGCCCGCACGAAAGCCTCCTCCAGCGCCCGGGATTGGGCGTTGGTCCGATACATCACGGCGATCTCCTGGGGTCGAACCCCGCGGGTTTCGATGAGCTCCTGGACCCGACGGGCCACGAAGGCGGCTTCGTCCTCCTCATCAAAGGCTTCGTAGACAGCGATCGGGGAACCGGGCCCCCGGGCGGCGATCAGGCGCTTTTCGTTATATCGCTCCGTGTTGAAACGGATCACCGACTGGGCCGCCTCCAGGATGGTTTGGGTGGATCGATAGTTCTCCTCCAGGATGATGATGCGAGCGTCGGGGAAATGCTCCCGGAAGCGGATGACGTTGCGAAAGTCCGCTCCGCGCCAGCCGTAGATGCTTTGATCCTCATCCCCTACGCAGAACAGATTGCGATGTCGGGAGGCCAGCTGCCGCAACAGGAGATACTGCACGGTGTTCGTATCCTGGAATTCATCCACCAGGATATGGCGGTAACGTTCCTGATAGCGGGCCAGGGCTTCCGGGTGGTTTTCAAATAATTCAACCGCCCGCAGAAGGAGGTCATCGAAATCCAGGGCGTCGGCAGCGCGCAGGCGCTCCTCATAGCGGCTGTAAACACGCGCGGCGATCTCATCGAAGTAGGTGCGAATGGGATAGTCATCGGGGCGGACGAACTCGTTCTTCGCTCGGGAGATGGCCGCCCGCAGCGCCCCGGGCCGGTAGCGCTTCTCATCCAGATTCAGATCCCGCAGCGCCTGGCGGACGGCTTCCAACTGGTCCTCTTCGTCGTAAATCACAAACTGGGGGTTCAGGCCCAGGAGCGAGGCCTCCCGCCGCAGGAAGCGGGCGCAGATGGCGTGAAAGGTCCCTAGAGTGAGCTCGGCGGCTTGCTCGCCGAACAGGGCCTCCAGACGGGAGCGCATCTCCTCCGCCGCTTTGTTGGTGAAGGTGACGGCCAGGATGTGAAAGGGGGAAACGCGGCGGACGGTGAGCAGATAGGCGATCCGGTAGGTCAGCACCCGCGTCTTCCCGCTGCCCGGGCCAGCCAGCACCAGGATCGGCCCATCCGGGGCGGTGACCGCCGCCTGCTGGCTCGGGTTCAGTTCCTTAAAAAAAGAAGGTGGAAGATGGCTCATAGGCAGTTGAACTATCCCTGAGGGAGAATCTTGTTTTCAGGCTGGGCAGGACGACTTCAACGATCCCCTCCCCCCTCAGCCTTTTGGGCCGCGGTGGGGAAGGGATCCAAACATTTTTGGGGGCGGAGCGGGGCGCCTTCGGCGCCGCCCCCAAAGGCCCCAGGGGATGCGCAACTGCGTGACTTCTATCTTTTTATTTCGAGCGGATGCCTGCCCCTTCACGAGCGAGGATCGGCTCCAGCGTCTGGATCCAGAGCGCCAGACGCTGGGCGAAGCGCTCCAGGCTTTCCGGATCCAGCGGTGGGAGCGGGTGGGTCTCAAACACCTTGGCCCATCCGCGATCCCAGGGTTCGGCCTCCACATAAGGTCCCAAACGATCCCGGATCTCCCAGATATGCCGGCTCACCCACTCCAGAGCGGCCTGGTTCCACTCCGGATCCCGGCTCTCAAAATGCAGGCCGACTTCCATGCGGCCCCGCCGCTCCCCCAGGTGCCATACCTCGTAGTGGAAGGCCGGGTCGCGGTAATAGATCTGCACCAGCCATGGTCGGACAGACCATCGGAACCTGCTGAGGTCGGGCGGGAGAAGCGGCTTGAGCCGTTTGGGAAGCGCTTCCATCCACTCCCGCAGTCGCATAGGCGCTCCCGATGTCTTCGGCGGAGGATATCGCTGCCGCCTCATTTTACCATTAGACTTGTCTGCGTAATGAGGCGATTGATGGCCATGCTCTGGCTGAGTTGCAAACGCGCGCTGGGAATTCCCTTCGCAGCTCCCCCGCAGGTTTAGGGAGAAGGGGCTTGGCCCGCTTCCCTCCCGGAGGCGCTGGGATCGGACTCGCCGCCTGAAGTGGCCCATGGCGGGATTGATTTTCCCCTCTCCGCTCTCCTTCGAGCGGCGGAGAAAAGGAGGCGCAACCCTCTCCAGGGCCCCTTAGGGCCGAAGAGCGATTCGCTTTTCGGATGGGCGCTTCCCCTATCCCCGCAGGTGAGACAAGGCATCTGTCAGCCGGCTCGTGGGTGCTTAGCGGCCGAGGCCGGCGGACGCGCCAGGAGCAGGGTGCCCAGGAACAGCAGGCCGGCCAAGCTGTAGATCACATCGTAACCCAGCAGGCTGCCGGTCGCCCGGTTCAGCGCGTCGATCGCCGGGCCGCTCAGGCGGGCGATGGCGCTGCCGACGGCGGTGGCGATGTTCCCCAGCCCCAGATAACGAGCCGCTTCATCGGATGGGACAATGCGGGTGATCCAGGTCCAACTGGCGGCTACGAACAGGGCCACCCCCACCCCGATGATCAATGCTGCGGCCACCAGCATGGGAAGCTCCGGCCGTCCATAGAGCCGGGAGACGCTGAGGAAGCCGAAGGTCCCCAGGCCCGCCATGATCCCCGCGCCCCACAGCAACGGCCGCGGGCCCCAGCGATCCGCCAGCGCTCCGGAAGGCACCATCAGCAGCAGGATCATCGCCCCCAGGATCGCAGAAAGGGTCCCGTTGAGGGCCTGGGCCTGTTCTATGGTCAGGCCCATCGTATCCCGGAAGAAGAAGATCAGGAAGGTGCGCAGGGTGAGCAGAGCCCACCAAAACATCAGGCGATGCGCCAGCCAGAACGCAAACGTAGGGGCGCGGTCCCATTCCACTTGATAGATCCACGTGGGGCGACGAGCAGGCGGTTCCGCCAGGGCTTGAGAGGGAACAGCAACCGCCGTGATCAGTCCGACCAGGAGGTAGACCATCAGCAACACCGGATAGGGTCCCCAGATCTGTCCCCGGCCCAGGAAGTAGCCGGCGATCAGCGGGCCGATCACCACCGCCGGGATTTCCATAAACCCCTTAATCCCGGAAGCCCGGCCCCGCTGATGCTCCGGCACATGATCCGGGATCAATCCCTGGTAGGCGGCCTGCACCATGTTGGAGAAGGTCTGGGTCAGGAGCAGAGCCAGGATGAGCAATGGCACAGAGGGGGCGGCAACCAGGAGGGCCAGGGCGAGGGCTAGGAGCAGGCTGCCCAGCCAGAGGAACGGCTTACGGCGCCCCCAGGGGCTACGGATCCGATCGCTCCAGGCCCCGAAGATCGGCTGGACGAGGGCGGCCCAGATCAGGCCGATGAAGGCCACACTCCCCAGAAGGGTGTTCTGCCAGCCCGGGCCGGCCAGTTCGCTGGCCTTCTGGCTTAACCAGGGGGGATCAACAACATTAGAGGTCATGGTCAGAGCAAGCCCGTATAGACCCAGGGCGACCCACTGGGGCCAGGTGGTGGCAGCGCCTCGCGTGGTGGGCATCATCGAAGCCTCCTGCAGGTGGAGATGATCCTAACCAGAAGTTTTCCCGGGGATGTGGGCCGCCCCTGGCGGTCCACATCCCCGGGAAGTATTCCAAAATCCGGTGGTGTTTCGCTACTGCTTTGTCCAGTTATAAACTAGGGATCTGAGGAACCAAAGCGAGTCCGGAAGGCGATGGCCCCACCCCCCCTTAAAACCCCACCCCACCGCCCCCAGGGCCGCGGGGGGGGGGGGTGAAACAATAGTTGGGGGGGGGGGGGGGGGGGC
>NZ_JANWXB010000128.1 GCF_025055495.1 Thermoflexus sp.
CGAACACCTTGCGGGGCCTGGGGGAAGGATGCGTCGCCTGCCACATCATGGCCACCCGCAGCGGCGCTCCTCGTGGCATAGATAAAGTTGGCCGTCCTCCCGAATGGACAGGCGTTGTCTCGCCTTGAACTGCCGCCTGGGCCAGCTCCATGCCATTCGCCCAGCGGATGTGCTCGCCGACGACATGCCATCTGCCCCGCGGGCTCAGATACAGCATCAGCCGCATCCAGCTCTCATAGTCTCGCTCCTTAACTTTATATGCCTGCGCGATCAAGTAGCGCTCGATCCCAGGTTCCGATTCGTGCCAGCGGTTCCAGGGCCGCATCAGCCAGACCCGCGGATGCCGGGCCAGCACGCGATCGATGAGCGCCCGCTGGGGCTGCGGTAAGGGGGTGGGGGTGGAGAAAATCGCATACCAGTCCACCGGCGCCCGCAACCAGTTCAGGAAGTAATCGCCGAAGTAGGGATACGTCATCAGCAGCGCGTCCCCGGGGCGAGCTTCCCGGTTCAGGTCCTCAATCATCGGCCGGAGGAACCGGGCGTTCTCGTGGAAGTCATAGCGCGGATCGTCTGCAACGGCGTGCAGAGAGACGGCGGCAGCCAGCAACGCCCCGCATCCCAGGGCCCCGCCTAGGACAAGGGCTCGCCCGGAGAGAGGCCTGGATCCTTGCCTCAGGCGCCAGAGGCCGGCCAAGGCGCCGGCTCCGATCCCCACCCCGACAGCGACAGGAGGCCAGATGAGCGGAAACCCCGATGCGGATCGGATCCAGGCAGGAGCCGGGTCGGCGGCGAGGAGCATCCGCCAGTGGCCCAGGATCGGATTGTAGGTCCAGTCCCATGCGACGCGCTCCATCGCCTGGGGATAATCCCGAAGCCGCTGATAGAGCAGGCGATCCAGCTCCCCCTCAAACAGGCGGGGATCCACCAGCACGCCGGCCAGCTGGGGGAGAATCGAAAGTCCCCCCAGGCCGATCAGCACGGGGAGGCCTCGCCCGCGGGGCCATCGCCGGAGCTGTTCCACCGCTGGGGCCGCCGCCAGCATGGCGGCGGGGATCAGGGGCACCATATACCGCGGTCCCCAATTCAGCCCACCCCACCAGATGATCGGACGACTGTAGCCGGCCACGTGCAGCACCCCAAACACCAGGAGGCCCCCCGCCAGAAAGGGATGGAGGCGGAACAGGCCTCGGAGCCCGAAGAGGGCCAGCAACAGCGCCGGCGAATAGGTCAGTAACCCCTTGCCTGGGCTGAGGGTCAGCGCCAGGGCCCGCCGGATCATTGCCTCCGGTTCGGAGATCGCCAGCTCGGGCGCACGGGAATATTCCATCACATTGCGGGCGAATGCCGGGATGCCCGCCAGAGTGGTCCGATAGTATAGATGGGCCGGGAGCATCACCGCCAGGAAGCCCACGATGGCCACCCCGAGTGCCCGGAGCGCCCTATCGTGAGGCACAGAACGCAGCAGCGGCCCCACGGCAAGCAGAAGGCCAGGGAGGGCAATGAGGGCGGATTGCTTGGTAGCCACTGCGCCTCCGAAGGCCAGGCCGCTCAGGAAGAAAGCCGCCTCCAGCGGCCTAGCGATCAGGAAGGGCGCCCCAAAGGCCAGCAACAGCCAGAAGCCGGTCAGGGGCTCGCGGAACAACCGCTGGCTGTAGGGCCACGACAGGGTGCCGAAGGCAAAGAAGAGGGCTGTGAGAGTAGCGGTCGCAACGGAGAACCCCATCCCCCGCGTGATCAGGTAGAGAACGCTGGCCGCGGCCGCGGC
>NZ_JANWXB010000197.1 GCF_025055495.1 Thermoflexus sp.
CCTCGCGTCGCCAACAGGGCCACAACCACCAGCAAAAGAACGATCAGAGCCGCCCAAAAGCCTTTACGCTTCATCGCCTGCCCCTCGAGCTCACGGGCAGCAGCCGCCGCCACCCGTTCGACCAGCAGAGTGGCTGCCGCACGCGGTAGCTTGCGCGAACAGAGCGGCCCCGGCGCGATCTTGTCCACGCCGAGGCCGGTTCACTCTTCTTAAGAAAACCGCGCCCCGGATCCCGAGCCTCTCGTTGCAGGATCTCGCGGGAATCATTCGCCTAACACCATCGACTGCAGGTGCGGCATCAGCTCCGATGGCAGTTGGGGATTCAGGCTTACAATCCATAAAACCGTCACCGCGGACCCCCGACACCCAGCCAGCCACAGAGAATAGACGTCAGAGGACCCTCGGACCGCCAGAAGGTGTCCGCGCCCTCGGGCGATCGAGAGAGGAAGGAGGCGGACTTCTCCTGCGGCCTCTTGCAGCTGCCTCATCAAGCGATGGGGGAGGGCCTCACAGGCCCGCTGGGCCTCGCGCGCGGAGGCATAGTGATACAACACCTGGACGATTCCGGCAACCCGAGCCTGGCGAGAGTCCGTGACCCCGACCGAATCCAGATCCCAGACCACTATCACAACTCCCTTTCCGGGCTGGTCGGGAGCTGGGTTCAGCAGGTTTGCGATCTCCGTAACGGCCGTATCCGCGCGAGGATCCACCTCCACCTCCCACCCCAGCTCCTTCAGAGATCCCTCCGATAGCAGCAACAACCCATCCGCTGGGAACGGCTCCCCTCCTCGAACAGGGAATGCAGTGATAAGTAACGACAAAGGAAGAATCATGAACAGCAACAGATTCCGCTTCATCTTTTAACCTCCGATTTGTGATATTACTGAATCCAGCATGTTGCTCGATAATTAGAGATGTTTTGACGGTGCGAGCTTTGTGCATACCAAGAGAGTGGGACTCCCAGCTTTGACTGTGGATACCTCAGCCACCATGTCCACTGGTCGATGCATCCATGGCTGCTCGAGCAGGTATCCGCATATCCTCCCGGGCCTAAATATTCCGGGCTATGGCAGTGTGGACGGGTCCAAACTGCGAGCACGTGCGGTCGCAGTCCGGTGAGGGCTATCTCCCAATGAGACGCATAGACCCGTCCCCACCACAGCGGGCCGGGAGGCCCGGATTGAAAGCGGGTAAGGGCGGACATCGCGGCAGCGGCCCACTCGTTCAGCTCCAGGGGCGCCCCTCGAGCGCCCGGCGGGGCCTCTTCCGAATAATACTGGCCATGGTGGTCCCCACCCGCCCAGCACAACGGGCAGAGCGGCCACCAGCGCTAACCCCAGCATCTTGCGAATCAGGCGCCTCGTCATGGTTCTTCACCTCCGGCCGTAAAGGTCGTTTTCCCATCCTCATCGTATTCCGGTCGAGGCGCCTCCACCACCGGATTTTCCCCAGGGGGAGCCCTGGGGATTTCCACAGGACCCTCTGGATGGGCCACTTCCCCCGCCGCAAGCCGTCCGCCGGAACGGGGCGAGGTATATGGCGCGGCGCTTTTGGGCAGCAGCCCCTAAGCGCCCCTTGACCGGCGACGTTAAAAAAAGCAGCGGCCCTCGCTTCCGCTGCGTTCGGGCCGCCACTTGACGAAGAGAGGCCCTTCGAGGAACGACACCGACGAAATGGGGCACGGCGCGATGAGCGCCGCCGGGCCGGCAGTGGAGATCAGCGCCCCTCCCCGAAAGCTGAAAGCAGGATCTCCAGGGCGGTTTCTTCCCTCAGATCGCCCTCGATCCGGATGCACACCCGGGGGTCACAGGCCGTCGCCGCCACATACCGCGTCCGCCGCTCGCAGAAGGCGTCCGCGCAAACCGGAGCGCTGACGATGTCCACCGGGATCCCCCGATGGATCTCCCGACGCGGCAGGATCCTTTGCACCTCATCCGCCTCCGTCGGGGGAGGGCCCTCGCCGACCCGCCCATACGCGTGGCGCTCCGGGAGCCGCACCAGCGCCCGGGGCGCCAGGGCCGGCGCCAGCGACGCCGGGGCGACCTCCCACCGGAACCAGCTTCCCTCCAGACCGCCGGCGGGATGGCTGTAGGATAGATCGATGATGGGCGCTCCGCCTTCGCGGCGGATTACCACCGCTGGCCCGATGAAGCCCGGGGGGTGCCAAGCGGGCTCCCGCAATCCGGGAAAAGCAGCTTGGGCTTCTGCGAGGGTCGCCAGCGGGGCCGGACGAGGGATATCCTGGGCCAGACCTGTCGACCCGATCGCAGCAAATCCGGCGATGAGAAACAACACCAACATCCGGCGCGTCGTGCTTTTTCCTTATGCGTGGAACTGCTCCCGTCGCTTCAGAATGTTTACACCGCGAATCGTAGCCCAGCGCCGGTCGCCCCGCCACCGGGTTCTCCACAGGGTGGGCCCTCGGGATTTCCGCAGGCCCGAGGCCAGAGAGAGGACGCGGAGGGCAGGACCTACGCGCGATCTGTTGGAGGCGATGGGGGCTCCTCCCCCGCGGCCTCGCGGAGCCAGCCCCGGCGGAGAGCCTCCCGCACGGCGGCCGCCCGGTCGCTCACCCCCAGGCGCCCGAAGATCTGGCTCAAGTGATACTCCACCGTCCGCGGCGAGATCCCCAGGCGCTGGGCGATCGCCCGGTTGGTCAGCCCCTCCGCGGCCAGCGCCAGGATCTCCCGCTCCCGCTCCGTCAGCCCCTCGCCCCGAAGCGTCCGCATCTTCGCCAGCACCGGGCGGCTGAAGGCCGCCAGCCCCTGGGCGGCGCTCCGCACAGCCGCCGCGATGGTCTCTACGTCCTCCTGCTTGAGCAGATAGCCGTCCACCCCGATCGCCAGCGCCTCCTGGATCAGCGCCTCGTCCTCATAGGCGCTCAGCAGGAGAACGCGGATCGGCCATCCCCGACGCCGGATCTCCCGCGCTATGGTCAGACCATCCCGCTGGGGCAGCCGGATGTCCAGGACCGCCACATCCGGCTGCAGGCGCTCCAGCAGGGCGAGGGCGGTTTCGCCGTCCCCCGCTTCGCCCACCACCTCGAAGTCCGGCGATGCGCTCAGCAGGGCCCGCAGGCCCAGCCGCAGCGGCGGGTGATCGTCCGCCAGCACCACGCGAATCGGCATCGCTCTGCCCTCCATTCGATATTCAACGCGTAAAGATCGGGCTTCGGCCGCTCCGCCTCGCCTGGGCAATCCATCGAAAGCTTACTGGGTCTCTTTTCGAAGGCGGGGGAAGGTCTTCCTTATCCGCCACTGAGAGCTGGGAAAAGAGGGACAAAAAGATCCCTTCGGGGCATCGCCGGGCGCCTTTGGGGCCGCCCGAAAGGCTTGCCGGAGGAAATGCGCCCCGTAACACCTGCTGCCCCAAGAAACGGGAGGTAGGCCGAAGACTTCAGGGCGCTAAGGCGCGCGCGTCAGCAGGGCCTCGAACTCCGCCGCGGCGTCCCGCAGGCGGCCTTTCCCCCACCACAGGCTGAAATCCTCCCACTGGGGATCGGCGTCCAGGAACCAGCAGAAGGCCTCCACCTGGGGCTCTTGCGCCACCACCGACCAGGCGGCGGTCAGCCAGCCCGGCGGATAGTTGTGCGCGGGCGGGATCTTTTCATCCGGCGCATAGGTATTCGAAGAGGTGATATAGACCGGCCGGCCGCGGGTAGAGGGATAGGCGTTGATGATCTCCAGCCAGTCATAAAGGGCCCGAAACCCCATCCGGGCGCCCTCCGGGCCCCGGAGATCCCGCAACGGTTCCTCCGCTTCCGGGTAGCCGGCCGCCCGCGCCGCCTCCGGCCGCCCCGGCACGTGCAGGGCGAAGCCATCCGGCCCCGGTTTCCACACCCCCATCGCCCCCTTCGATCGAGCTGACTCATCGATATACGCCACCAAGGTGTGGAAATAGTTTAACCACGGGACGTCTACCCGATACCGGCGCTCGCCGTCCTGATCCCGCACCCAGGGCCGCACCGGTCCCACCAGCACGCGCGCCCGCGGGTTGGCCATACGGATCACGGCGACCGCGTGGTCGACGCGCAGCGGAGATTCGCCGTAGCCGATCAGGATCCGCGCATACCAGGCCGGGGTGATCGGTCGATCCGGCGCCATCCGATTGCTGGAGGCATCATTCGGGCCGCTCCCCAGGAAATACGCGTAAACCCCCTGCAGGCGATCGTCCCGGGCCAGCCGCTCCAGATAGCCCAGATATCGGAGCAGCCCTTCCATATCCCCGGCGGGCGGGAGCGTCTGTCCGCGATCGTAATCCACCCGCACGAGGACCCGCAGGCCCTTCGCCTCGTGGCGGGCCACCCGGGCCGCCAAGGCGTCGATGCCCCAATCCCGGTCCTCCCCCAGTTGCGCATAGGTCAATTCCACAGCCCACCCGGATCGGCCCTTCCAGTCCCGATCGGGATGGGGGAAGACCAGCCCTAACTTGGTCGGCAGGGGCGAGGAGGATGGGGCGGGTTCCGCCTCCCCCAGGGCCATGCGGCCCCGCAGCTGACAGCCCAGATGGCAGTCCCGGTAAAAGGCCACCTGAACCGGGCCGTCCGGCATCCGGAATCGCCAGACCCAGCGCCAAGTTCCAAGCTCAGGCTGATCCTCAATCCGCTGGAGGGCAGCCGGCGCCCCGTTCACCGTGAGCAGGATATGCGCCCACGGAACCCGATCCCGGACCTCCAGGGTGACCTCATCCCCGGGCCGGGGAGAGGGCGGCTCGATCCGGAACCGGGGCCACGGGCCTTCGGTGTCCGGGCCCAGCCGCAAGGCCACCTCTCCAGGCGGGGCGGCGAGCGCGATCCACAGCCCGATAAGACCGGCTATCGCCCACCCGCGATACCGGCGAAGCCATGCCATCCCTGCCCGTTTCATCCGCCCTCCTCCCATACCGGCAACGTGAACCGGACCGCCGTCCCGGTCTCCCCTTCGGTGCGGCTCTCGATCTCCAGCCCCGCCCGATGCTGGCGGAGGATTTCTGCCACGATGGCCAGGCCCAGGCCGGAGCCGCCGGACTCCCCGACATCGCCGCGATAAAAGGGTTCTATTACATAGGGAAGATGCGCCTCGGGGATCCCGGGGCCGGTATCCGCGACTGTGCACTGAATCCCGGCGGGGACGCGGCGCAGCGTCACCGCGATCCGATCGCCAGGCCGGCTGTAACGGATGGCGTTGTCCAGCAGGTTGAGGAAGACCTGTTTCAGGCGGTCTGCCTCTCCCACGGCCATCGGCAGCCCCTGCTCGATCTCGACCGTGAGGGTCTGGCGGCGGGCCTGCGCCTCCGGCAGCTTCTCCGCCACCGCCGCCCGAACCACCTCGGTCAGATCCAGCGGACGGAGGACCGGCGGCTCACCGGCCAGGCGCCCCAGCTCCAGCACCCCGTGGGCCATCCGGAGCATGCGCCGGGCCTCCGCTTCCAGGATCTCGAGGGATTGCGCGCGGATCTCGGGGGCAATGGAAGGGAGCTTGAGCACTTCGAGGTGGGTCAGCATCGTGGCCAGGGGCGTGCGAAGTTCGTGGGCCAGCCCGGCCAGCCAGCGGCGCAGCATCTGAAGACCCCGATAGCCTTCCCCTGCGTCGGCGACGAACAGCCAGAATTCCTCCCCTTCCGGAGCCACCCACCATTGCAGAGCGTTGCCTTCCCCCATGGCCACAAGGCGAGATCGGCCGGCCCATTCCGCCCGGGCCGCTTGCATGTCCTCCTCCAGCCAAGGGCGCCATCGGGCCTCCGGCAGGCGACCGGAGGCCGCCGGGAGCGATAGCAGCTGACGCGCGATCGAGTTGGCCTCCACGTAGCGGCCATCCGGGAGCAGCCGCAGGAAGCCCAGAGGGATGCGCTCCAGCGCCGAACGGGCGCGCCGGGCCTCCCGGCGGGCGGACCACCGGCCGAGCAGGAGGATGAGCAGGGTATAAGTGGCCAGGATCAGCAGCGCCAGCCGCAGCTCAACCGTCCACATGGACTGCTCCCCTCAGCGCCCATACCGCCCGGTGAGACGCCCCACCGCGAGGACGTGTCCCGAGAGGGCCGCCTCCACCTCCCCATGGCGCGCCCCAGGTGGGAGCTCCAGCGCCACATCCAGGGCATAGAGGGTGAACGGGTAACGATGGGCCGGGCCTGGCGGTGGACAGGGCCCACCATATCCGAGACGGCCGAAGTCGTTCCGCCCCCGGCGCCCGACTCCCTCGATGGAGGGTTGAGGGGAAAGGCCTTCCGGCAGTTCGGTGCGATCCGGTGGGATCGCATAGAGGACCCAGTGGACGAAACGCCCTCGAGGCGCGTCGGGATCATCCACGATCCGCACCAGGCTCTGGGTGCCGGGCGGAGGGGGATCCCAACGCAGCGGCGGCGATCGATCCGCCCCGTCGCAGGTATAGTCCCGAGGGATGGTCTCGCCTTCCGCAAGTGCGGAGCTCCGAAGGTTCAGATCCGGAAGGCCCCCCTCGGAGACAGGAGAGGGGGTGGTGGTTGGGGGAGGAAGAGGGGTCGGCGTCTCAGTAGAGGCAGGAGTCGGTGTGGGGATCGGTGGGCTCGTGGGGGCGGGCGGAGTCTGGACGAGGCCTGGGGTTTCCATAGAGGCGGTTGGGGTGGCTACACCACAACCCAGACCGAGCACCAGCGGCCCTATGAAGCCAACGGAGACAGTCCAGCTGCACATTCAAAGCCTTCCTCCGGCCGAACTCGCCCATGAAGTTCGCCCGTCAGACGCTCTTTCGTCCTGCTCCCTCTCACAGCGCTGTGGAAGGATTTCGGAGCGAGACGGCTATCCATCCTTCCTTACCTTATAACAAGCGCTCTGACGATGAGAACAGGATGGGAAGGGCTATCCCCATCATAGCATGGGCTAGGGAGATCTCCAAAGCCGGGCTTAGGATTCAGAGCGACGAAGATCCTCTCGGGGCAGATTTGCGGAAATCCACAGGTCCACCCTGCGGAAAACCCGGTCGTGGAACCGTGGAGATCCGATTACATTACAGAGGATCCCAGGGCCCGTCGGAGCTCCGCCGCGACCTCCGGGAGCGGGCGCTCGCGGCGCACCACGGGCGGGCGGGCCAGGCGCAGCCCGTCGCCCACCCAGCGTGGGATC
>NZ_JANWXB010000218.1 GCF_025055495.1 Thermoflexus sp.
CCGATCCAGATCGCCCGCGCCTGGCCGACGTTGCGGGGCAGCGCTAGGACGGCCACCCGCGGATCCTGCGCCGCAAGCCGTCTCAGGACCTCCCCCGAGCCCTCTGGGCATGCATCTTCGACGAACAACAGCTCCCATGTCTGACCCGTCTTCTCGAGCGCCGCCCTCAGGCGGACATACAGGGGCTCCAGCGTGGCCGCGTTGCGATACACCGGGATCACCACGCTGAGATCCAACTCCGGCGGCCGGAAGGCATGTGGAGGGAGCGCATCCGGCTTCGCTAAAGCGGAGACACTAAGCGAGGACATCGTCCGTATACAGGTGAAGGTGATCTTGCATCCATGTTAGGGTCGCCCGAAGGCCAGAGGGGAGATCCCAGGCCGGTGACCAGCCCAGGGAGCGCTGCGCCTTCTCGATCTCCGCCACCCAGCAAGTTCGATCCGGCGGGCTGGGGGGATACTCGCCGATCCGCCGGCGCAATGGCCGCCCCACCAGGGCCTCCACGATGGCCACAACCTCCTCATTGGACCACTGCACACCGGTCCCGATATTGAAAGCTTCTCCGGGCTCAACGGACGCCTCCAGTGCCCTACAGCAGGCCTCCACCACATCCGCCACGAAGATCCAATCGTGGCGATAGCCGGGCGCCGTCAGGCGGATCTCCTCGTCCCGCAAGGCGGCCCGCAGAAGGGTGGGGATGAATCGGCGGGGGGATTCCCACGGCCCGTAAACGCTGAAGGGTCGCAGGATGATCGCCGGCACACCGCGGAAGCGGGCGTAGAATTCCACCAGACGGCTGGCCAGCATCTTCGCCAGCCCCCGGTCGGTGTTCGGGCGGAGCGGGTCGGATTCGCGCAGCGAACGCGCCATAGGCTCGTATTCCAGCGAGCTGCCGACGTGGACGAAGCGAGCCGTGCCTGCCGCCCCGGCCGCCTCGAGCAAATACGCTGTCCCCACCACGCTGACGGTTAGGGCCTCCAGCCGCTCATCCGTCGTTCGCGGGTGCCCCGCCGGCATCGCCAGGTGGAACACCGCATGCGGCCGGACGGCCTCCACCGCCTGCCTCACTCTAACCCCATCCCGCACGTCAACCGGGTGGAGCGTCACGCGATCCTCCAGACCGGACAGACGCCAGCGCTTCGCCTCGGGTCGGACCACGAGGTGCAGTTCCGCCCCGAGGGTCAGGAAGCGACGGACCAGGTTGGCGCCGATGAACCCGGCGCCGCCTGTGATCAGAATCCGCCAGCCAGTCATCTCCTGTCCCCCAAGTTGCGAGCTCGAAAGAACGGCTCCGCGGCCTCGATCGCCCTTAGGAGCATCCGATGATCTTCCTCCAGCTTATCGGGCGAGGCCTCAAAGGCCGCCTGGAGGGCGCGCCGGAGGCGCGGGATCTCCGCCGCGGGATCGCGGCCCACGATGTCTCGGAGAAACGAGCGCCGGAGGAACGAGAAGGAGCAACGCAAGCGGGCCATCTCCGCGATCAGCAGACGGCACGGGATCGGAAAGCCCCGGTCCGGCAGGGTCAGCCCGGCGAAGCCGAAGGGGACGGTGAAGAAGCGGCGCACCTCTTCCACCAGCCCGTCGGAGACGGCGCGGAACGGATTGGGGGTCCCGCGCTCGATCGCAAGATCATGCAGCCCGACGTAGATCCGCGAGAGGGGCAGACGGGCCAGCCGCTCGGCCTGTCTCACCGCCTCACAGGTTTCCACCAGGATCCCCACCCCTGCCCGGCTGGCCACCCACTCTAGGACCCGTTCCACTTCTTCGGCCGATCGCACCATGGGCAGGAGAAGCTCATCGGCGCCTGCCCGGATGGCCGCCTCGATCTCGTCCCGTGTCGTCGGGCCGAAAGCATTGATGCGACAGATCACCGGGACCTCAGTGGCCGCTCGCACCCGTTCTAAGTCCTCTAAAGTGTCGGCGTTGATCTGGGTGTCGAAGCCTCGCTGACGCTCCGCCTTTCCAATTCGTTCCCAATCTATCACAATCCCATTCACACCCGCCGCAACGGCAGCGCGGATGAATGACAGGTCTGTGGAGAAGAGGAGTAACTCAAAATCCACTTCCCCACGATTCATCTTCGTCACAGACATTCAAACCCTCCATTCACCCCAAAGATGGACGGGCGATCTTCGGCCCAGCTTTTTAGAGACTTCCCGGAACCATCCCGGTTTCCGGCTCGTTGTGATCCGCCCCGCTTTTTCATCCCGGAAGGCCCTTCGGGGAAAGTCAACAGGTGATCCATCATCCCCCTGTTGCTCTCATCTATCCGCAGTCCAGCGCAACTGGAATCTCATGCAGGCGCTCTCGTCGCCCGGCTTCAAAGGGCCTCGGAACGTCCCGGCTCACTCCATTAGAGAGATGGGTTTACGAGCCAGGACCAGCAAGGTGGAGCCCAGGGGCCACCGGATCCAGCGCCCCAGGGTGACCTCCATTCGAACCAGCGCGGTGAGCCATGCGTTCAGGATCCGTCCGGGGCGCTCCTCGCGCTCCAGGACCGCCGGATAGATCCGGCTTAAGATGCGCGTCGCGACGATCCACGGGAACAGAAAAAAGGGATAACGCTGCCAGCGGACGA
>NZ_JANWXB010000286.1 GCF_025055495.1 Thermoflexus sp.
AAGCCTGCTGGCAACACGCGTCGAAACATCTGGATCCCTCCTTTAACCGCGCAGAGCGAATCCCAGAGCCGCCATCACCATGAGCACCATCAACAACCATCGGATCAGATCATGGGTCAGGAGGAGAGCCGATGGGCCCCCCGGGGGCTCCCCCAGGGAGGAGGCTGCGAAGGCCTCCTCGCCAATGGCCAGAGCGGGATCAAAGGACCACAGCGCAGCGGCTCCGCCTGGATCCGGCATTGTGAAGATCGAACGGGCTCCATATCGTTGACCGATCTCCCCAGCCAGCACCGCCTCTTCCCGAAACAGGCCGCTGATGATATTGGCCGCCACCGGTTGCGTCCCCAGCAACAGCGTAAGGCCTGCCGCGTAGGCCATGGGGCTGGCGCCGGCCCACCATGCGCGATCCGGAGGAGGAAAGGAGGGAATGCCCTGACGTTGGCAGGCATCCTGGAGCACATGTCGGGCGTAAAGCAACGCGACCGGATCGGCCACCGTCACAAAAGGGAAGACCTCCCCGGCCGCGCCATCCTGCGCCAGGCGCTCCAGGATCCGCCGGCCACTCAGCGTCAACGCAGCCTCGCTGCCGATCAACCCACCGGAGCCCAGGGCGAGATGGAGCGGCTGTCCGGTCTCCAGGGCCCGCCCGACCTCTCGAGGGATCATTCGAAAAGGTTCCAGCTCCCGAGGAGGTCTCTGGATCCGTCGGGTCATCCGGACAGCGAGGAGCGTCAGTAAAACGAAGGAGAGGAGCAGCAATCCGCCCATCATGAGGAACCCTCCTTGTCATCCCAACCCCGGAGGGGGCCCTCCAGATCTGCCACCCAGCGGGCGATCCGTTCGGACCCCAACCAGGGGCGTAGAAGCCACAATCCCTGGGCCAGGGGAAACCGGAGCGGCGCGATGGCTTCCAGGATCCAGTCGAAATCCACCGGGGAGACTCGGCTTTCATACCCGGCGCTTTCCGGGCTTTTTATCCGCTGCTCCATCCGGATGAACCCCTCAACGGCGGTTTGACTTGAGTATAAGAGTTTTCACATCCCCCCACAACTGGCCCGGTCATGACCTTCAGGATCCGCCCATGCCTTTGGAGCTTATCCCTCCTCCCTGCCCCTTCCGCCCCCTCAGGCGAGAGCGGCCCCTGGCACCGGGATCCGGTTCATGAGTTCAATCAGGATCTGTTCCGGAGTGATGTCTCGCATCCGGGCCTCTGGATTCAGGATCAGTCGGTGGGCCAAGCACGGCTGAACCAGCGCCTTCACATCATCCGGGAGCACGTAGTCCCGCCCCCGCAGAACAGCGCGTGCCTGAGCGGTTCGGAACAGCGCGAGAGCGCCCCGCGGGCTGGCTCCCAGGTAGATATCGGGATGCTCCCGGGTGCGCTCCACGATCTCCAGGAGGTATCCCTTGACCTCAGCGGATACATGAACACCCCGGATCTCCTCCTGAGCCCGGCGTAACTCCTCCAGCTGCACCACCTGCTCCAGCGTCTCGATGGGATGGCGGAATTGTTGGGCTTCTAGGATCGCCAGCTCATCCTTCCGAGAGGGATAACCCAGGCGGATCCGCAACATAAAACGATCCAGCTCCGCCTCCGGCAGCGGGAACGTCCCTTCGTATTCGATGGGATTCTGGGTGGCCAGCACCAGGAACGGTTGAGGAAGGGTGTGCGTCACGCCATCCACGCTGACCTGGCGCTCCTCCATGGCCTCCAGCAGCGCGGCCTGGGTCTTTGGGGTAGCACGGTTGATCTCATCCGCCAGGACGATGTTCGCCATAATGGGTCCAGGGCGGAACTCAAAAGCCCGGGTCCCGGGATTGAAGATCGACACACCGGTGATGTCGCTGGGAAGCATATCGGGGGTGAACTGAATCCGACGGAAGGTTCCTCCGATCGAGCGCGCCATCGCCTTGGCCAGCATCGTCTTCCCCACGCCGGGCACATCCTCGATCAAAAGATGACCCTGAGCCAGCAAGCCGATCACCGCCAGCTCAACCGCATCTCGCTTCCCGAAGATCACCCGTTCGATGTTCTCAACCAAGCGATGGGCTACGTCCTGGGCGAATCCAGTCATCCCACAACCTCCTGCAAGAATCGTCTGCCTGCGGTATGTTTTTGATCAACGGGCCTCGTCACCCGTCCTTTTCAGCCCAATTGGGGTGTTCCGCGGTTTGGGTGGGGCCGGGCGCCTCCGGCGCCCGGCCCCACCCTCCAAAGCCCTCTGAGGAAGCGAACGACAGCCGGTCCGGAAGGCAATGGCCCCTCTCCCCTCTCCACGGCCTAAAGGACCGTGGGGAGGGGGAGCAAAAATCTTTCGGGGGCGGGGCGGCCCCCCTCACTCCCAAATTCCACGAAAAGAACCAGCGAGCTCATTCCAAAGGTCGATGCATAAGGAAGCCGAGTTATGGATTCAACGGCGACGACGGCGGCGTCGGCGTGGGCAAGGGCGAGTGCGGCGGAAGAACCGTCGCCGTCGGCGCTGGCGTGGGCAGCGAAGACTCCGGACCCTCGCCCCATGGGGTAGCGGTTGGAAGTCCCCGAGGGCTCAAGCCCCCGGGCTCCAGACTTGTTCCTTGAGGGAAGGGCAGGGGAGTCGAGGTGGGCATAGCCAGCGAAGGTTGTTCCATACGGCGCATTGTCAGGGTTTCTGGAGAGGGGTGAACCTCGATGATGATCCATGGCGTCCCCATCCGAGCGGGGACTGGGCTCCCCATCGCCGCCGCAGTTTCCTTTTCTGCAGAAAGCCAGGCGGACATCCCCACGGCGATGGCGAGCATCAACCCGAACCCCCCTCCGGCCGCCAGCGCTCGATGCCAACCCCTGAGCGGACCGGGGAGAGTGGCCCATGTGAGAGCCGCTCCGGCTAGGGTGAAAAGGGGACCCTTTCCGACTCGGGTGGCTGGGTCCGGGATGTCTGCTGGAATCGCCTGCCAGGCCGCCATCCACCCCCCGAGGGCCCCGATCGCTGCGATCAACGCCAAGCCTCCCAGGACCCGATGCGCCATGACCGTCTCGCGGGCCGCCCACGGCAGCAATAAAGCGGGAACCCCGACGAGGAGGACCATGAACCCCCAGCGATCCAGGCCCTGCGCTTCGGGGGATGCGCCCCATGGCAACATCACCCCCAGCACCATCAGCCCAGGGCCCAGCATTTGCAACCCAAGCGGCAATGTTTTTTCATCTTTTGAGTTCACAATACCCCCTAGGAGCTGACCTTTTCACGCATTCCTCCCCATGATATAACAAGCCGCCAATGCTTTAAAAAACCCAACGATAGGCTTTCAGACCCAGGCTTTCCATACACAGTGGTCCTACTCTGCACGCAAGCCGCCCTGGCGCACTGGGCGCCTCTTAATCGCCGGCCGATTGCTTCTCCACGATCAGCGTTTTGAGATACAACGTCTCCGGGATCTGAAGGACCCATGGATGATCGGAGGGCTGATACGTCACATCGCGCACCACCAGCCGACAGCCGACATCCGAGGCGGCCAGGCGGGCGGCCTCAATCAGATCCTCCAGGCGGATCGGGTAAGCGCACGATGAGAAAAAGAGCCCGCCGCCGTCTCTTAACAGACGCAAGGCCAGACGGGCCATCTCCACAAACCGACGTCGCACCCCTCGCTCCCACTCGATCCGGCGCTTCGCCATGGCCGGAGGATCCAGCACCACCCAGTCGAAGCGTCGGTCCTCGACGAGCAGCGTCTCCATCATCTCCAGGGCATCCCCCAGACGGACCGAGATGCGGTCCGCCAGGCCGTTCCGGAGGGCATTCCGTTCCACCTGCCCCAGCGCCCAGGGATCCTTATCGATCACCACCGCCGTGGCTCCTGCCGCTGCGGCATGAAGCGCAAAGGGCCCGATATAGCCGTAAACGTCCAGCACCCGATCGCCTGGCCGAACCCATCCCCGCAATCGCCGCCGGTTGTCCCGCTGATCCAGGTAAAACCCGGTCTTCTGCCCCCGCACTACGCTGGTCTCAAAAACCAGCCCGTCCTCTATGACCTCCACCGGATCCGGCACCTCTCCCCATAGGAGGCCTGTATAAGGCTCCAATCCCTCATCTTCCCGAGCCTCCACATCGCTGCGCTCATAAATCCCACGGGGGGCAAACAATGCCCGTAGGGCCTCTAAGATACTTTCCCGCCAGCGCTCCATCCCCAGGTTCCGGATTTGTGCCACCAGCACCTCGCCGTAACGATCCACGATGAGACCGGGAAGGCCATCCGCTTCCCCATGGACCAGACGCACCGCATTCGTTCCCTGGATCTCTCGTCGGCGAGCCGCTGCCTCCATCAGGCGTCGACGGAGCCATGCGGCGTCGATGCGCTCCTCACCCCGGGAAAGCATCCGTAGGGGAATAGAGGCGCGAGGGTTGTAAAACCCCTGTCCGATCAGGGCGCCGGAGGAATCCCGGACCAGAACGATCGCCCCCGGCTCCGGATCGCCCTGGACATCTGCGATCTCATCGTGAAAGGCCCATGGGTAGAAGTTCCGAAGCTTGCGTTCGGCGTGAGGTTTAAGGATCACGCTCGGCCTCATTTCGATTTCCCCAGGAGAGCTTTTGGAGGCCGCCTTCACCGGTCTCAGCGCTCCCAAATTATTGGTTTATGAATTGGGGATTTGTAGAGCGGAAGCCATTCGCAGGGACAATGGACTCTCCCCTTCTCCTCCCTCCCCGCGGCCCAATGATGGAGCCACCATCGTAGCCGCCCCTCCCCCTGTATCCCCATGCCCGTTCTAAGCCATCCCCCGTCGACCTACGGAGACAATGAAGGTCTCCAGCGCCACCACATCAGGGATCTGACCGGTTTTGATCGCCACATCCAGTTCCGCCAGGTTCCTATAGAAGGCCTCCAGTTGCGGCAG
>NZ_JANWXB010000311.1 GCF_025055495.1 Thermoflexus sp.
CGCTTTCTGGAAGCGAAAGGAATGATCCAGGAGAACCCTGCCCTTTCCCTTCGATGGCACTCCCAGCGACGGCGCATCCGCCCCCCTCTTCCACTCCACCAGCGTCAACGCCTGTTGAGGATCGCCCGTGCGCTCCCGGAGACCCCCCTGGGGTTACGGGATCGCCTGATCGTGGAGCTCATCGGTCACTTGGGATTGCGATCCGGGCAGGTGCTCGCCCTGACGATCGATGATGTGGACCTGGCGCGCCGGCGTCTACGGATCCTTGGGCGCAGCGGTCCTCGCTGGCTGGAGCTGCCGGACACCGTCGCTTCTGCCCTCCAGCGCTATCTGGAGGTTGGCCGCCCGGCGCTGGTCCGCAACCCGGAGATCCGGGCGCTGCTGCTGAATTATCGGGGAGAACCGCTGACCCGCCAGGGGCTGTGGCGGGCGATCAAGATCCTGGCGCTACGAGCTGGGCTCTCCCCTTCGATTTCCCCAGAACGCCTGCGGCGACCCCCGGGCCTTCCGCTTCCCACGAACAATCTATCGTTACACTGAGGGCCTGTCCAGCTATGATATGAAGGATTAGAGAGGCCCACGTTCCACATCCGTTCGGCGTTCCGAGCTTCGCGCAATGAAAAGATGGACTCGTCGATCCTTTCTTATACGGTTTCTTCCCGCGGCGCTGGGCGGATGGCTGAGCGCATGCCGGGCCGCGCTGCCGCCCTCTCCCACCCCGGCGCCCCCCACGCCCACCCCCCTGCCCTCCCCCGCCGAGATCATCACCGCCGCGCTGGAGGCGCTGCGGCGTGAAGACCCGGAGGCCTTATGGGCGATCCTGACGCCGGCTTCGCGGGCCATGCTGTCGCCGGAGGAGCTTCGCGTTCTGTGGCGGGATACGCTGAACACCGCCAGCGTCCAGGCGGTGGAGATCGAGCCGCTCACGCTGATCCAGGAAGGGAAAACCGCTCAGGCCCGCTATCGGATCCGCTGGAAGACGGCCCTGTTCGGCGATCTGGAGGCGGAAGGGATGATGGCGCTCCGGCTGCTGCCGGAGGGATGGCGGGTCGTATGGCAGGATGCGCTGCTCTGGCCGGCGCTGGGCGAAGGGGATCGACTCCGGGTGGAATACATCATCCCGGAACGGGCCAACCTTTACGATCGCGAGGGCCAGAGCCTGGCCGTGCAGGGGGAATGGGTGGAGATCGGCGTGGTGCCCGGCCGGATCGCCGATGAGGGGCTTCTGCTCCAGCGGCTCGCCCGGGCCACTGGGCTTCCGCCGGAAACCATCCGATCCCGCTACGTCTTCGGCCGCCCGGACTGGTATATGCCGATCCTGGCCTTGCCGGCGGATCGCCTCGCGCCCTTCGCCACGGATCTGGAGGCCACGCCGGGGGTGGTCCTTCGCCCCCGGAGCGGCCGGATCTATGCGGGCGTCGCACCGCAAACGGTCGGGGTGGTGGGGAAGATCCCGGCGGAAGCCCTGGATCAGTGGCGGCGCCGGGGCTATCGAGGCGATGAATGGGTGGGGCGGATGGGCCTGGAGGCCTGGGGGGAACCGTATCTGGCGGGGACCCACGGGGGCCGTCTGTTCATCCAGCCGAGGGCAGAAAACGCCTCGCCCCGGCTCATCGCGGAGCGCCCCTTCACCCCCGGCCGTTCCATCACCACCACGTTGAAGCGGGATCTCCAGGCTCAGGTGGAAGAGATCTTCGGGGATCGCACCGGCGCGGTGGTGGTGATGGATCCTCGGAATGGGGATCTCCTGGCCCTCGTCAGCAAGCCGGCCTTCGATCCGAACGCCCTGCTCTGGCCCAACAGCCCTCCTCCCCCGCCAGGCGCCTTTTTGAATCGGGCCACCCAGGGCCTGTATCCTCCGGGCTCGATCTTCAAGATCGTGGTGATGGCTGCAGCCCTCACCCACGGGTTCACCGCTGGCAGCCTCTTCCAGGATCCCGGATACTGGGATGGCCTGGGCCCCGGCTACCGGAAATGGTGCTGGCTGCAGAGCGGGCACGGCCTCGTGGACCTTCCCACGGCGTTAACCGTCTCCTGCAACGTCGCGTTCTACCAGATCGGGTTTGCGCTGTATCAGCAGGATCCAGATCTCCTCCCGCAGATGGCGCGGGCCTTCGGGCTGGGGGCCCCGACGGGAGTCCAGGGGGTTCCGGAGGAGGCCGGGCTGGTGCCCGACGCGGCATGGCGCGCGCGCCAGGGCGGCCGTCCATGGTCGGTAGGGGACGCGGTCAACATGTCCATCGGCCAGAGCGATCTCCTGACCACCCCCTTGCAGATCGCCCGCATGCTGGCAGCGGTGGCCAACGGCGGGGTCCTCTACCGGCCTCGGCTGGTGGGGCGGATCGGCCCGGCCCCCGGTCAACCGGAGGAGACGTTCCCTCCGGAGGTCCAGGGCCGGCTGCCGGTCCCTGAGGAAGCCCTGGCCGCCATCCGCCAGGGCCTGCTCGGCGTCACCACCCACCCCCGGGGGACGGCCACCTGGGTCTTTCGGGGCATGCCCTTCCCGGTCGCCGGGAAGACCGGGACCGCGGAAACGGCCCCGGGGCGGCCGCCTCACGCGTGGTTTGCGGCCTACGCGCCGGCGGATCAGCCGGAGCTGGTGGTCGTGGTGATCGTGGAGCACGGCGGCCAGGGATCGGCCGTCGCCGCCCCCCTGGCCCGCCAGATCTTCGAAGCCTACTACGGGCTCCCCCGCACCCCCCTGCCAGCCCCGCCGGCCCAGGAGGATCGCTAATTCAGCCGGAAGGGCTCCTTCCTCCATCGGCCTGGCGAAGCTTCAGCCGATCTCCTCCAGCACCTCCACCCGACCGCTTTCGAGATCGTAGCACGCCCCGACGATTTTCAAGCGGCGTTCCTGGACCATCGACGAGAAAGCTGTCCCTCGCTTCAGCAGCTCTCGGACCGATCGGCGGATGTGGGCACGGATCGCACGCTCCAGCCCATCGCCGGGCTCTCCCCGCGCTTCCATGACGGCCGGCCGGATCGCATCCACGATGTGCCGCAGGTGTCCTTCCCCCTCCTTTCCCGCCGCGATCACCTCCATGGCGGTCCGCACGGCTCCGCATCCGGTGTGACCCAGCACCATCAAAAGCGGCGTCTTTAAGTGGAGCACGGCATACTCCAGGCTCCCTAGGACAACATCCTCCACGATGTTCCCGGCCACCCGCACGACGAACAGATCGCCCAACCCCTGATCGAAAAGGACCTCGGGCGGCACCCGTGAATCAGCGCACCCCAGGACGCACGCCAGGGGGGCCTGATGATCGCGGAGCGCCCGGCGATGCTCAGGGGTCTGGCGGGGATGGAGCAACCGCCCGGCCACATAACGCTGGTTGCCCTCCATCAATTCCTGCAAAGCAACGGCAGGGTTTCGAATCGCCATATCGGTTCTCCCCAGGTCATGACGTCAAACGTCGAGAGGTGGTGAAGCGCCACCCATAGGGAAGGGATGCCGCGTCGATGGCTCCGCCCTCGCGGTCCCCTTTCAGGTGGATGGAAAGCTGCCCATCCCCACTCCTGATCCCCGGTTTACGATAGGGCGATGAGGCGCGGGAGCGATCACGGGCGGCCTTCAGGCCCCGGGCGGAGGAACCAGAAGCGCTCCGCCGGGATGCCTTCGCCAACCCGGAGCGCATACGCGCGGATACGTTCCAGGATCTCCTCCTCCGTAGTGAAGAAGATCGGCCATTGGGAGCGATAAGCCCGGATCGCTTGCGCCTTGATCTGCAGATCCTCATCGGTCAACTCCACCCGATGGAACAGTCCGTCGGGGAGGCCGGAAAACCCCTCCCACTCTGCGTAGGGGAAATCCTCGTAAAACCCCCACAGGATCCCGGAACACCGCCAGCCTTCCACCGCCATCCGGACCAGGCGGTGATCCACATGGCCGCCCAGGGCCAGGGGGGCCAGCAACAGATCTCCCTCCTCCCACGGGAGAGCGGCCAGCGCTTCCTGAATCCGCTCGATCCAGGCCGCTTCGTCGGGATGAGGGGGACGGAACAGATCCTCCCGATCCAGACAGAGCGGCTGACCTCGGGCATCCCGTCGGTAGATGGTATCGGGGAACCCCCAGTGGATCGGCGTCGCCTGAAGGAGGGCCAGGGCCTGGCCATCCTCCGCCCGCCGCATGGCCATCGCGTTCTCCCCGCCGCCCCAGAGATCGTGCAGCACCTGCGCGAAAGGGGGCAGCGGGAGGAGAGGGTCCCCAGCGAAGACCGTGATCACCTCCACCGGATGACCCTCCCGGCGCGCCCGATGAAGGGTTCCCCCGCAGGAGAGCACCGCATCGTCCAGATGGGGCGAGAGAACCCGAATCCGCGCCGCGGGTTTGACAAACGGGAAGGCGCGTGGCATATTTTCACCTTGTCCGAAACTCACTTCGGGGGGCTTCCTTACAAAACAAAGACTCCTTCAACGGGGCTCGCCCGGTGAATCTCTCGGGAACGCACAGCCCGGATATGCAACAGAAGGGAGGGAACACCGATGGCCAAGGCCACCAAGAAAACCCAGCAGGATGAGAAGAAGGTCGAGCAAACCGTCGACACGGTCACGCGCCGGATCTGCTACCGTTGCGGCCAGCCCATCCGGCTGAGCGAACTGTTGCCGGTCAAGGATGGGATGCGCAACCGGATGCGCTATTATCACAAGAAGTGCTTCGCTTAAAGAAGCGGCTTCTGGGCCAGGCCGTCCCCCATCGGACGGACAGGGAGGAGGCTGGCCCTACAAAGCAGAAGGCGGAGTGCGGAATCCAGCGACGCCTTTCCCCGCCCCAAGAGCTTTCTCCGGCAAGCGCATGGTATGAATTCGACGCCGCTGGCGCGAACGATGGATCCCTCCTTAGGGGTGGGGGGGTGAGGAGCGGGCGGGGCCGCCCCCCTAAACCCCCAAAGTTCCTGAATGAGAGGATCAGGGGATTCGCCCGGAGTCCGCGGGCTCTTCACGAAGCGGACACTTTCCGCCCTTCCAGCAAACGCCGGATCACCGCCTCCGGATCCGAGAAGGGTCCCTCCGTTCCCTGCGCCTGGGCCGTGGCCACCCGCAATACGGGAAAATCCGGAGGCTTCTCTTCCACATCCTGCAGGGGATAAAAATAAGGCAGAGCATTCTTCAAACGGGCGATCGACTGCTGGGCGACCGCCTGGAGCTGATGGCGGCTCCCGATGAGGATAAACCACCCTTCCCCGATATGGCCGAGAAAGAAAGAGTCCCCGTTCTCATGGTTAATCCCGGCCAGCAGAAGCCCCACCGCGCGGATGGCGTCATCCCGGGCGACAAACCCATAGCGCTCCCCGAAGACCTCCAGCCCCTCCAGGCCGATCAACAAGCACCCCCAATCCGGGTGCTCCAGATGTTCCCGCAGATGCTCCAGGATCAGCGGACGGCCCGGCAACCCAGTAAGGCCATCGAAAGCGGGCTCGGCCCGGGATCGACGCAGGATATTCTGGACGCGCGCCCGCAATTCCTGAAGGCTGAAGGGCTTCGAGATGTAATCGTGCGCTCCCATCTCCAGGCCGGTCAGCCGGCTCTCCCGCTCTCGCTTCTCGGTCAGGAAAATCACCGGGATCTCCCGGGTGCGCCGGTGAGCGCGCAATTGCCGGAAGACCTCGAAGCCATCGAGGTCCGGCAGCCGGATATCCAGAAGGATGAGATCAATGGCATGGGCCTGCGCCATCGACAGGGCCTCCTCCCCGGAGGCCGCGGTGAGCACCTGATAGCCCTGAGCCCGGAAATATGTTTCCAGCAGGTTCGCGGTCTCCAGCTCATCCTCGACAATCAGCAGGGTCGCCGCTCTGCTCATCGCCCCCTCCGCGGAAAGCTGCTGGGCAAAATGGGCCTCGCCCTCCCCATGGCATTAACGATCCGGCAACGCCCTCGCTGTAAATGGCGGCAAGGCCCCAAATCCCCTCCCCTCTCCCCACAACCCCTTTAGGCTTGGATGGAGGGTCCGCCCCATCCCCCGTCTCATCTCTCCCCACGGCCCAAAGGGCTGTGGGGAGGGGAGGAAAAAGAGAATGTTTGGGGGCGGGAAGGCCGCCGAGGGAAGATGGGGGCAGCTTTGGGCCACCTCCACCCTCCCCCAAACGGGATGCCCCCTTCCCTCTCCCGTTTTGCGGGAAGGGGGAGGGCTGAATCGTCACCCGATCGGCTCCTTATAGATCGCGAAGGAGCACGTGGGATCCCCCATGGCGATGCAGGAGATCTCCTCCACCCGGAACTCCTTCCCCCCGCTGACCCAGCGCAACCCCTCCTGAAGCAAGCCGATGGCAGCGTAACAGACCGGGCGATCGGTTTTGCGCCCCCAGCACACCGGACACCGTTCGATGACATAGATGAAGCGATCCCCTTCCTCATACACGTAGCTCTTTTGATCGCTGAACTGGGTGAAGATGCCCGCCATCGCCGGGAGGCCGATCTTCAGCTTGGCCTGGAGGGGCAGCACCCGGAAGGCGAGGTCACTGACGCCCGCCAGGGCGCCGAAGCCCTGGAGGCCTCGGGCGAAGGACGCGCGCCCTCCCCGCAGGGCCAGACCTCTGCCCCCCCGCGGCCCATACATCTCCTCCAGCGCCTGGTTGATGGCGGTGAAATCCGCAAAATCGAACCCGCGCTCCAGGTTGTCCGGCGGGTAGTTGTCGATCAGATGGGGAAGACGGGCCAGGTGGAGAACGGCGTTCAGGCCGTTCTTCCCCATCACTTCCTCCAGCGCCTCCAGAAAAATCCGGGCGATCTTGTTCGGATAATAGAGGCCGCTCTTCTGCTGGCTCAAGGCACAGCCTCCTCATTGGAAGATGCGATGATATCTCTATCCCCGTCCTCCGCCGCAAGGCGGCATGGAGAAGGGGAAGCTCGCTGTTGATTGCTTCGCGCCTGGAGAGGGGATCAAAACCGTCGCCCACGACCCGGGCCCAGCCCGCGGCGCATATGCCGAACATGAGTCGAAATCAAACTCGAATGTCCCGGCCTCTCCATCCGGGCCCAAACGGTTGGGGAGCCGCCGTGAAGAATCAGGCCGCCAGGATGCGGGCCAGATCCTCCGCAGCCCGCCGCATATCCAGGAACAGCAATCCCAGCTTGGCCTGAGGTCTAGCCAACACGGTGAGCACTGCCTCCTCTCCGACCGCCATCAGCACCACGTATCCTCGCTCGCCCCGGATGTATACCTGATCCAGCGTCCCCCGCCTCAGCTCGCTGGCGATCCGCTCGCCCAGCGAAAGCATCGCAGCG